>JARRJX010000035.1:0-8771 GCA_037388645.1 Chloroflexota bacterium | reverse complement strand
CTGCTCACCGGCTCGACGCGCCCGATCATCGAGTCGGGGGTCTGGCTGGCCCTACCGGCGACACTTTTCACGCTGGCCGCGCTCGTCCGCCTCGTCAAGACCAGGGAGGTCACGTTGGCAACGGCTTTGGTGCTGGCGGGGGCCGGGTGGGTCCTGATCATGCCGGTGCAGACCTGGGTCCACGCGATCGCCGCCTGGCGGGTGGGCATCCCACTGATCGTCACCGGCCTGTTCTACCTGGCAGAGAACCACCGCCGTCTGCTGCCTTACGCCGCCGCCCTCTGGTCGCCCACACTTCTGCTGCTCCCCTCGATTATCGTGCAGATGTGATCAGGCAGGGGCGCACAGGGTGAGTCAAACTGCCCGCTTGGCTGGCGGGCAGTTTTTGCTCGTAGCAGATCGCCGGGGCGTTAGTCCCGGCTGCCGCTCCGCATCCGGGCCAGCATCAGCAGCATGCTGCCCAGCGTCGTGAACATCGCCAGCATGATCTTCGTGGCGTCGATCACCGGCTCGACGGTCACCCCGCGCGGGCCGACCGATATCACCGCCACCGGGCGGCTGGACGACGCGCCGCCGCCCCCACCGCCACCGCCTGACCCGCTGCCGCTCCCCTTTTCGTCCTCCATGCTGCCCTCGCCGCCGCCCACGCCGAAGCCGTAACCCATCCCTGCCACCGCCTCCGAGGCGGTGATGATCGTGTACTCCCCATACGTCTGGGGCTGCCCGAACACCCTCTCCGGCTGGGCGACCTTCAGCATTTTCTCCAGGAATTCCAATCCCTCTTCCTGGCCGTTCACCGCCGCCGTGACGAACCCATCAGTTCCTTCAGCCATGTTTTGCCCTCCTCTGTCCAGAAAAACCGATTAACGCAGCAATTGTGAAACACAGACTCAAGCTCAAAAGCGCGACCTGCGCCAGCCGGGTGATGTCGATGATCGGCAGCCGCGCCACCCTATCACCCTGCTCGATAAACACCGCGCTGGGCCGGTTCCAGACGATCCCGCTGGTTGGCAGCCGGATCGTCAGCACCTGCGCCTCCGGGGTGATGGTCAGATCGCCCAGGCTGACCGGTGTGCCGGTCGTGGTGCGCTGGTGTACTGGCCCTGCTCTATCGCTCACGGTAGCTTCCTCCTGGTCTTCGCTGTTCTTGAACGACGCCCGCTTGCTCCCGGTGCAAGTATAAACATTTTCCAATCCCCCATACAACTCCTCTGGTGTTGTGATTCCACTCACATAAATGTTACAGTACGGCTCCCTGGGCTGCCCCTGGGGTACCCTGGGCCGAGATCGATTCAATTACCAGCGGAGGCCGGTGCTGTGCGAGATAAATACGGGATCATGCTGGGTGCGCTGCTCCTATCGATGTTTGGCTGGGCCTTGCTCAAGCCCCTGCCCGCAGCGGCCCAGGACGAAGGTGGGCCGGTAGTCTATGCCGTGATGTTCTATTCCCCCTCTTGCGCGCACTGCCGCAAGGTGATCACGGAAGACTGGCCGGTGATGCACGAGGAGTTTGGCGATCAGTTCCAGGTGTTATTCGTGAGCACTGCATCGCAGGGTGGGGCGCAGCTTTACCTGGCGGCGGTCGAGGCGCTCAACGTGCCTGAGGAGAATCGCGGCGTGCCGATGATGGTCCTGGACACCCACGTGATGATCGGCGACCAGCAGATACCGGAGGAAGCGCCTGTCCTGGTTCGCGAAGGGCTGGCGAACGGTGGCATTGACCTGCCCGACATTCCAGGGCTGCAGGAGAGCTATCAGCGGGCAATCGCCCAGGCGACTCAGCAGGCGGCACAGGTGGCAGAAAGCGCCGGGGCCGCCCAGGAGGCCCCCGCTGCCGAACAGCCTGAGCCGGAACAGGCGGAGGTGGCCGTTGGGGCCGAGGTGCCCGCAGAGGAAGCCCTGGAAACAAACACGACGCTCTCGGCCCGCCTGGCCCGTGACCCGCTCGGCAATGGGCTGGCCGTGGGCGTGCTGCTGGCGCTTGCCGGCAGCGCCGGGGCGGTCGTGGTGGCGGGCCTCCGCCCGCCTTCCTCCTGGCTGTCTGGGGAGGTCGGCTGGCGTCTGACGTTGGTCGGTGCGCTGGTCGCGCTGGGGGTTACCCTGACCTTGCTGGGCGGTGCGGCTGGCGAGAGGCTGGGGCTGCCTATGGCGTTGGGTGCGGCTGCCTGCCTGGCGGCAGTGGTCGTCTTGATTGCCCTGCGGCGGCTGAATCTGGCCGTGCCGCTGGCGGCGCTGGCGGGCCTGCTTGTGGCGGTTTACATGACATACGTCGAGGTGGGGCAGTTGGAAGCGGTCTGCGGGGTGGTTGGTGATTGCAACGCCGTGCAGCAGAGCCAGTACGCGGTCCTGTTTGGCCTGCTCCCAATAGGCGTGCTGGGCCTGATCGGTTACCTCGCCATGATGTTTGCCTGGGTGCTGACCTGGTCGACCAGTCCCACCATCGGCAGCGCGGCGCGGGTGGCGCTCTTCGGGATGGCCTGGTTCGGGGTGCTGTTCTCGATTTACCTGACCTTCCTGGAGCCGTTCGTCATCGGCGCGACCTGCGCCTGGTGTCTGACCTCGGCGCTGGTCATGATGCTGCTTTTCTGGCTGGTTGCGCCCGCCGGGCTGGGGGCCGTCCAGGGAGAGGGCGCGCGCTGACGGCGGGAGCGGCGGTCAGGCCGCCTCCCTGGCAGTGCCGGACAGGTCGTCCAGCAGGTCCGCGTCGATCGGGGGGACGATCAGCCTGGCGATCACCAGCATTGCCAGGCCCGCCACGGTGATGATCGCCCCGTGCAGCATGATCCACTGGCTGACCTGCACGACCAGTTCCGCCGCCAGCAGCAGGGCCTGCCTGCGCGCGGCGGGCTGTCCGAGCGATAGCAGGTACAGGTCGATAGGCAGCGAGAGGCACAACAGCCCCCCGACAAACGCCGCCCACCCGTACCAGCGGAACAGGCTCTTGAACGACCGGATCGTGGCGATCTCGATCAGCAGCAGGATCGCCAGCGGGATCAGGAACACCAGGTAAGCCACCCGCCGCACCACCCGGACGCCCAGCTTGAGGAACAGCCAGCTCAGCCGTTCTTGCACGGTGGGTGCCCGCCGGAGCGCGGCGTAAAGCGTGACGCTGTCCGATATCTCGGAGACGGTGTTGGCGACGGCGGCGTTGAGCCTGTCCGTCAGCCGCCCCTGCAGGGCTTCCTCGGAAGGCCAGCAGGAGGGCAGCGGCCCTTCTATGCCTGAGTCCCCGCCCAGCGCCTCCTGCATCTGCGCCTGTTGGGGGCCGGTGCAGGCGGGCCAGTTCTCAATCACCTCGCTGACCACTTGCTGGCCTTCGTCGCCCCTCATCCGGCTTTTTAGCTCCACCAGGTCGAGCTGCAAATTGGGGCGAATCTGTGGGCCGTCCACCCAGTCGAAGAGGGCGTTCAGGTTGGTCTGGAACTGGCGCTGCACCCAGGGCGGGGGCATCAGCAGGCGGATGATCTGCTGCCATTCCTGCTCATCCAGGCCGGTGAACACCTGCGCGGCGTACGGGGCGTCCTCAGGCGCGTCAGGGGCCGCCTCCGCGCCCTGGATCAGGCGGGGTACCAGAGTGGGCAGCACGCCGTTGTAGAGCGTTCTGCTTTGCAACATCTGCTGGTAAGTGCTGCGCTCGAATAAAGCCTGTTCGATGTTGAACGTCCACACCGTCACCGGGAGCACCACCAGAAAAACCAGCAGGAGGAGTAGGCCGATTATCTTACCGATGAAACGCATTAATTTCATGAGTCGTCGCGGCTTTCGCGGCTGTCAGATGTCCTGTTGATCGCGCCAGTCAATGATGTCGTCGACGTGCTCCCGCTCGTGGAGGTAGGCGTTCTCTTCGATCAGATAGGCCAGCGGCTCGCCTTCCATCCAGTTGAACCGCCGGTTATCGGTCAGCATCTTCTCGTCAAAGTCCTCCACCATCTTGAGCAGCATCCGGTGGACGCCTTCCAGGTCTTCGAGGATGGCGTCGAGCGGGCGGTAAAAGCTGGCTAGGTGCTGCTCCTCGTTCCATTCGTCGATGTCGTCGATATTGATGATCTCCGGCACGCGGTTGTTCTGGGCCTGGTTTAAGGCCGTCACCGTCTCCGATTCCCACGCAGCGAGGTGGGAGAGCACGTCTTTGACCGACCACGTGCCCACCGCCCCCGGCTCAAGCATCTGGAGCGGGGTCAGCCCCTCGATGGCTGCCATCAGCTCCTGGCGCGCCCCGATCAGCTCGTCGAGAATGTCCTGCTTGTTCACAACCCGATGATAGCCTGATGCAGGGGAGCGAGTCAAGCTCCGGCGGCGAATTGCCATCCGGCCAGCGTGTGGCGATGATCGGGAAAGTTATGAATTTCTCGTGAACGGGTTTCCCCTCCGGCGAGCAGGTTGTATAATTTTGCGGGGGCCGGGGCCGTGTGCTGCAAGTGGTGATTGCGCCCCCGGCGGGACCGCCATCGCCGGATAGGCGGCCAGGTTGATAACCAGTTGCCTCGCTGATCGGAAGGACGTTCGTTCGCCCCGCTATCCAACGGCTCAGGGCCAGGGCCTCAGCTCTGGCTGCTGACTCGGATTTGCCATATACTGCTCCAGGGTGTCAGCTCTGACGGGCTGTATTCCAGGGCAATACGGCTTGTGGGCTGCTCACGTCGACCGGCGAGGGAAGTGAATCGCGTGGAACACATCAACATCTATCCCACTCACCAACATGGCAACCTGAGCCTGCGCAGGGGGATCCCTTACCCCTTCGGCGCGACGTTCGTGCTGGGAGGCATCAACTTCTCGATCTACTCCGCTCACGCCACGTCCTGCACGCTGGTGCTCTTCGACCAGGGCGAGCGCGAGCCGTTTGCCGAGATCCCCTTCCCGGAGGACTTCCGCATCGGCCACGTTTTCGCCATGATCGTCTTTGACCTGAATTACGAGAACCTGGAATACGGCTATCGCTTCGACGGCCCCTGGGACCCGGAGGATGGGGACCTCTACGATCCATCAAACATCCTGCTCGACCCCTACGCCAAGTCGATCGGCGGGCGCGAAGTCTGGGGGACGCCCCCCGATTGGAGTGACCCCTATCGATACCGCGCCCACATCCCGCTGAACGACTACGATTGGGGCGACGACCGCTCGCCCGGCATCCCCGTCGAGGAGCTGGTGATCTACGAGATGCACGTGCGTGGCTTCACCCGGCACCCCTCCTCCGGCGTTCAGCATCCGGGCACCTTCGACGGCCTGCGCGAGAAGATTCCTTATCTCAACGACCTGGGCGTGAACGCCGTCGAGTTGATGCCCATCTTTGAGTTCGACGAGTTTGAATATTCCCACCGCATCAACCCGCTCACCGGCGACCCACTGTTTAATTACTGGGGATACAGCACGGTCGGATTCTTCGCTCCCAAGGCCGGTTACGCGGCCAACGGTCCAAGTGGACGCCAGAGCCACGAGCTGAAAAACCTGGTCAAGGCCCTGCACGCCAGCGGCATCGAGGTCTTCCTGGACGTGGTGTTCAACCACACCAGCGAGGGCAACGCCAACGGCCCAACCATCTCCTTCCGCGGGATCGACAACAAGACCTACTACATGCTCGACCCGGACGGCAGCTACCGCAATTACAGCGGCACGGGCAACACCCTCAACTGCAACCACCCCGTCGTCCGCGAGATGGTGATCGACTGCCTGCGCTACTGGGTGTACGAATACCACATCGACGGCTTCCGCTTCGACCTGGCCTCTATCCTGGGGCGCGACCAGGACGGCACCCCGCTGGTCAGCCCGCCCCTGATCGAGGCGCTGGCGCTCGACCCGATCCTCGCCCAAACCAAGCTGATCGCCGAGGCCTGGGACGCGGGCGGCCTGTACCAGGTAGGCAGCTTCCCCGATTTTGGGCGCTGGGCCGAGTGGAATGGCCGCTACCGGGGCGCGCTGCGCCGCTGGCTGAAGGGCGACTCGGGCGTGATCGGCGAGGTCGCCCGCCGCATCGCTGGCTCGCCCGACCTGTACGCCACGCGCGGCCCCACGGCGTCGATCAACTTCATTACCTGCCACGATGGCTTCACGCTGAACGACCTGTTCTCCTACAACCGCAAGCACAACCTGGCGAACGGCGAGAGCGGGCGGGACGGCTCCGACGAGAACGATAGTTGGAACTGCGGGGTGGAAGGCCCGACCGACACCCCGGCGATCAACGCCCTGCGGGCGCGCATGATCCGCAACGCGATCACGATCCTGATGGTCAGCCACGGCGTGCCCATGATCTTGAGCGGCGACGAGTACGGGCACACCAAGTATGGCAACAACAACACCTACTGCCACGACAACGCGGTGAACTGGTTCAACTGGGATCAGCTGGTCGTCAGCTCCGACCTCTACCGGTTCTTCAAGACGATCATCGCCTTCCGCCAGGCGCACCGGGTGCTCCGCAGCACCGAGTTCATCATGCTTCAGGGGCCGGAGGACGGGGACGACGCGGCTGAGGGCGAAGAGCAGGAAGAGGGAGAACCCGAGGAAACCACCGTCAACGCCGAGCCGGAACCGGAGGAGGCCGCGCTCGACCTGTTGTTCGAGGAGTGCCCGCGCCTGGCGTGGCATGGGGTGAACACCGGGAAGCCGGAGTGGGCGGGGTGGAACACCACTCTGGCCTTTACCCTGTGCGATTCGGCTGCCGACGACCTGATCTACGTGGCGATGAACATGCACTGGCAGCCGCTGACCTTCGAGTTACCCGCCCCGCCGGAGGGCATGAGCTGGCATTTAAGCGTCGATACCAACGCGTCCCCGCCCGGCGACATCTACGAGGTCGGCGGCGAGCCGCGCCTGGGCGATCAGGCCGCGATTTCCCTGGGAGCGCGCGCGGTGGTGGTGCTGGTCGCCCGCCGCTGATCGTCCCGGCGAGCGCCGCCGGGGACGCCATCTTTCCTGCCCAGGTTGGCTCAAAGGCCGGGTTGGTGGATAATCTACCCGTCGATCTTCAGGGTCGTTCTTCGTGCAGAACTGTCCGACGATTCGGTTCAAGACAAGCTGAGAGAAGAGAATCATACATGGAACAAAAAGCGAACACCGCACACCGTCTGGGCTGGGTGGCCCTCCAGGAGGAAGACCCGGAAATCTCGGACGTGCTCGCCAAGGAGGTCGTCCGGCAGCACAACAAGCTGGAGTTGATCGCGTCGGAGAACTACGCCAGCCGCGCCGTCCTGGAGGCTACCGGCTCGATCCTGACCAACAAGTACGCCGAAGGCTATCCGGGACGCCGTTACTACGGCGGCTGCGAGTACGTCGACGTCGTCGAGAACCTCGCCCGCGACCGGGCCAAAGAGTTGTTCGGAGCCGAGCACGCCAACGTTCAGCCGCACTCCGGCTCGCAGGCCAACATGGCCGCCTACGCCGGTATCTTGAACGCCACCGACTCGGTGCTCGCCCTCGACTTGGCCCAGGGCGGCCACCTCACCCACGGCAGCCGGATCAACTTCTCCGGACGGCTTTATCACTTCATCGCCTATGGCGTGGATCGCGCCACCGAATTGATCGACTTCGACCAGGTTTATGCCCTGGCTGTGGCGGTGCGCCCCAAGGCGATCCTGGCTGGCTACACGGCCTATCCGCGCGTCATCGACTTCGCCCGCTTCAAGCAGATCGCCGACGACGTGGACGCGCTGTTCCTGGTCGATATGGCCCACATCTCCGGCCTGATCGCCGCCCAGGTGCACCCCAGCCCGGTGCCCTACGCCGACGTGGTGACCAGCAGCACCCACAAGTCGCTGCGCGGCCCGCGCGGCGGCCTGATCCTGTGCAAGCAGGAGCACGCCCGCGCCATCGACCGGGGCGTCTTCCCCGGCATCCAGGGCGGCCCGATGATGCACGCCATCGCGGCCAAGGCCGTCTGCTTCCACGAGGCGATGCGCCCTGAGTTCAAGGCGTACGGCCAGCAGATCGTCGACAACGCGCGCGCCCTGGGTGACGCGCTCCAGAAGCAAGGGCTGCGCCTCGTGACCGGCGGCACGGACAACCACCTGCAGCTCTGCGACCTGCGCCCCCTGAACGTCACCGGCGATGTGGCCGAGGCGGCGCTCGACAAAGCCGGGATCACCGTCAACAAGAACCTGATCCCCTACGACCCGGAGACGCCCAAAGTGACCAGCGGCATCCGGGTCGGCACTCCGGCGCTCACCAGCCGGGGCATGGGCTCCGACGAGATGGTCAAGGTGGGCGAGCTGATTGGCCGCGTGCTGCACGCCCCCACCGACGAGCGCGTGCTGTCCGCCGTCCGCGCCGAGGTCGAGGAGATGACCACCGCCTTTCCCGTGCCGGGCATCATCTAATCCGGCCACCTCTGGCAGGATCAGCCCCAGGCCATACGCTTGATCGTGGCCTGGGGTTTTATCGTTCTGGCGGCGCGAGTCTGGTGCGCCGCCCGGTTCCGCGCTAAAGTCAGGAGACACGCCCGCCCATGTTGTGATCCGCCAAAGGCGCTGCCCCATGGCCCCACCCGAAAAACTCCCCGTCGTCGTGATCGCCTGCCAGGTGTTCCGCGGATTGTTAGAGCAGTACATGCCGGAGGACATGGCCGGGCAGGTCACCTTTCTCGACTACGGCCTCCACGCCGTCCCGCGCAGGCTGAACACCACCGTGCAGGAGACCATCGACAGCATCGAGCAGCCCAGCCTGGTCGTGCTGGGCTATGGGCTGTGCGGCAACGGCCTGAAGGACCTCCAGGCCGGGAAGCACACCCTGGTCATTCCCCGCGCCGACGACTGCATCTCGATCCTCTTAGGCTCGCGCCAGGC
>JARRJX010000034.1:0-8803 GCA_037388645.1 Chloroflexota bacterium | reverse complement strand
ACCTGGCGGTTCGCTCGCACTTCACGCTGCTGCACAGCCACCAGGTCGTGCTCGAAGACACTTCCCTGACCGACTTTCTCACCCCGGAGTTTGGGACGAAGGTGCTGTCCGACCTGGGCACCTACTGGGTGATGCTGCTGAAATACGTTGGCTGGGCAGGGATCGCGCTGGTGGCGCTGACCGTGGTATGGATCGTGCTGAGCGACCGGCGGCGGTCGCTCTTATTCCTGGCGATCCCGGCCCTGGCGTTTATCTTCCCCTTCTTCCTGATAGACCGGCCTACACTGGCCGGACGGCTGCCCACGCGTTATCTGTTGTACACGGTGCCCCCGCTCACCGTGCTGATCGCCCTGTCCTTCGACATCGCGCACCAGCAGATTGCCAGGTGGCGCACCTGGGCGGCATCGGCGGCGGGGGTCACGGCGCTCATCCTCGTGCTGAACCCGATGCTGCGCTTCGACACCATCCTGATCGCCAGCCCGGAGGAAGCCCCGCTGACGCCGGGCGACCAGGGTGCCTATTCGTTTGACACGTCGAGGAACGCAAGGGAGGTCGCCGGGATGGTGCTCGACCTGTGGAACGAGGGGGGGCGGCGGCCCATACACATCATTATTTCTACGTTTGACGCCGATACATATCACGCCTACATCGGGCCACGTGTAGGCTCCATCAACACCATCACCGACCGCTACGCAGATTTGACTCTATCCATGGCGTCCTGGATGGCCGACGGCGAACGGGTGTTTTTCATCGAGAACCATCAAATGTTCCCGCTTAACGAGTCGGCCTTCGGCGCACAACTGGTGATGCTCCACGAGCAGCCGACCGCCTGGGGGCCGGTGCGCCTGCTCCAGGCGACAGGGCTTGACGTCGAGGGGCCTCAAGCGGACGAAATCTACAGGAAGCTTGCGCCCGACCCGTCAGTGATGACGACGGACTACGACGCCCTGGCCGCCGCGCTGGCACAGGGCACGTCGGACCGTACCATCCTGGTCTTTCCGGCTGACGATGCCCCGGTGCTCGGCGAGCGCGTGCAGACGCCGGTCGAGCGCCTCTCGCTCCCCTTCTGGCCGCCCACCGACGACCGCGTCCGGGGCGAGCTGCAAAAGCTGAATCTGGGAACCGACCCCACGCCAATCGAGGTGATCCTGGTCGACGAGACCCACACCGACCCGACGCGCGCGGTCTCGCTGGCGCTGAACAGCACCTTTTACCAGACGGGCAGCGAATGGTATGGGCTGCTGCACCGCCTGTCCTACGTCGGCGGCCCAGCGGTGCCCGTTTTCGAGCCGCAGGACGTCCAATTTGAGGGGGGTATTTCGCTGACGCGGGCGGCCATCCTCGACCGGGAGGCCAGGCCGGGCGGCGTGGTGCGGGTGGTGCTGTCCTGGCAGACGCCGGTGGTGGTACAGGATTCCTATGCGGTTTTCACCCACCTCGTTGGCGAGGACGGAACGTTACAGGCACAATATGATTCGATACCCGGTGGGGGACTGCTGCCGATGACTTCCTGGCAGCCCGGTGAGCCGGTCGACGACCGGTTTGCCATCCGACTGCCGCCCGATTTGCCCGCAGGAACCTACACGGTGCAGATCGGCATTTATCGCCCTGACAATGGGCTGCGGCTGCGGGTGCTGGCGGGTTCGGACACGGGACCAGATTACGCAGACCTGCCCCAGGTTGTGGTGGCGGAATGACGCCCAGCAAATGAAACGATAAAAAAACGGTTTTCTTGCGCAAACCTATCGAATTGATAACAGTCAGCCCCCAGGTGGTTCGATTAAGTATCTATCATGTTATACTTTGGTTAGCCTGGGAAGCAATGAGCCTGTATCGAAGTCATTCCCCGCTGATATCGTTAGCTGAGCCGGCTGTTCACGTGGTTCACGATAAGTTTCCGGAAAAACCAGAAACATTTGTGACCGGCAAACCGAATGGGTTCGCTTAGTAGAAGTAATTCTCTTTCTAAGGAAATATCGAACGAATTACTTCAAAGGGTGAGGTGAATTGTGGATCAAAAACGTCCTGCTAGCCCTCCTGATCCTCGGAAAGACGACACCAATCCAATCCGTGCGGCTCCCCCACGTGCCAACGACACGCCAGCTCACGCCCACCCCAAAGCAGGTGCTGACGAAGGGAAACAGGGCAAGCGTAAGCCGGAGCACTGGCTGGTGCAGCTAGAGCTGATTGGGAACCAGAAGGTGGCCCTTGAGGTTAACGTAGGCGGGGATGTCGTCGTCGGGCGGGATCGCCACGCGGTCAATTTCATCGATCTGAGCGCCTATAACGCCGAGAAGCTGGGGGTGTCTCGCTCGCACATCATGCTGCGGCCCACCGATACGCACTTGTTTATCATCGACCTGGGCAGCACGAATGGGACGACGCTTAACGGGCATTCGATAGGGGTCAACACCCCCTATGCCTTGCTCGACGAAGACCAGATCTCGCTGGGTAATTTGCAGTTTATAGTACGGATTACCGGGCGGCCCACCAAACAGTACACCGGGCTGGAGGAGAAAACCAACCCCGCACAGGCCCTGGCGCAGATCGCCAAGGCGGTGACCTCCCAGCTCGACCTGGACGAGGTGCTGAGCCAGGCGCTGGAGATGGCGGTAATGCTCACCGAGGCCGCCGAAGCGACGATCTGGCTGGTGGATGAGAGCACCGGCGAGATCTTCATGGAAGCGGAGCGCGGGGTCGAAGACGAGCAGTTCAAGCGGATGCGGCTGCCCGTCACCGATACCTGGCCTGGCAAGGTGATCAGCACCGGGCTGCCCATGCGCGCCAGCCGGGAGATCGAGGACGAGCAGATCAAGATCAAGACCGGCTATCTGGTCTCGGCGCTGCTTTACGTGCCGCTGACGCTGGGCGGCGTGACTTTTGGCGTGTTGGGCGCGGCGCACCGGGAGCCCGGCAAACGGTTCACCATTCGTGACGAGCGGCTGCTGGCGGCTATCGGCGATTTCTCGGCGATTGCCGTGCAGAACGCCCGCGTGCATGGGGCGACGAACGAAGCCCTCACCCAGCGCGTCGGGGAGCTGGCTTCGCTCAACGACCTCTCGCAGGCGGTCTCTGCCTCGCTCGAACTGAAAAACGTCTTTGAGGCGCTGAAGGAGTACCTGCGCCAGCACTGGTCGATCGAGACGGCTTCTTTGTGGCTGGCGCAGGACGATACGAACGAGCTGTCGGAGTTCGTTCCCGACGAGCAGCTCGGCGTCAGGGAAGCGCCCACGCTGGTAAAGAAACTGGTCAAGAAGACCGCCCAGCGGGGAGAGCCGGTGCTGCTGGCCGGTGCCGACATTGAGGAGACGCAACTCCCAGGGCCAAATACCCGGAAGCTGCGGTCCGGGGTGGGGGTGCCGATCAAACACCACAACGAGGTGGTCGGGGTATTATGCCTGGAGGATGCGGACGTCACCAGGTTCTCCCAGGCTAACATCTTCACCCTGATGACGGCCTCCGAGCAGATCGCGGTTGCCATCAAGAACGCACAACTGTACCAGGGGTTGGAGAAAACCTTCCAGCAGCTTCAGCACGCCGACCAACTGAAGATGCAGATGATCCAGAACATATCCCACGAATTCCGGACTCCGCTCCAGTTCATCGTCGGCTACCTGGGGCTGATGCTCGACCAGCCGGAGATAGAAGGCGAGCTGCACGAGACGCTCAAGATCATCGCCGAGCAGGCCAATAAGCTGACCAGCCTGGTCGACAACTTTGTCTCGCTTGAGTCGTCCGAGGATATGGCGAGCAAACGGATAGCGACCCAGGTTTCGAGGGTGCTGCGTGGGACGCTTGAAGGGGCCAGGCTCCAGGCCAGGGAAAAGCAGATCACGCTGAAGATGCAGTGCGAGAACGACCTGCCTGCGGTCATGATCAACATCATGGGCATTTACCAGGTGCTGGACAACCTGGTCACCAACTCCCTGACATTCACCCCGGAGCGAGGCGAGATCATTCTAAAGGCCGCGCGAGCGCCGTCCGGCGAGCAGGTGCACATCTCCGTCTCCGACACGGGCATCGGCATCCCGGAAGCGGAGCACGAGAAAATTTTTGAGCGCTTTTACCAGGTCGACGGTTCCTCCCGCCGGAAGTTCAAAGGGGTGGGGCTGGGGCTTGCCGTCTGCAAAGACATTGTCGAGGCGCACGGCGGGCGCATCTGGGTGGAGCAATCATCCGACAAAGGAACGACGATCACCTTCTCGATCCCCGTCGCGCCAGAAGCGACTGACAAATAAGATCCGGCGGGCTGGAGCGCTGAATCCAGGTGGCCGGGACGGTCGTTCTGGTTGTTGTGGGGGCGCTACTGGCAGCGCTGCTGGGGCTGTGGATCGTCGGCGAGCGGGGGCGGCTGATGCGCCCCTCCACCTGGGCGTATCTGAAAGAGGGTGGGTGGCGCAGCCTGCTTTCGCTTGAGGCGCTGCATTTTTACGTCTACGCCCGCTGGACGAACCAGTACATCGGGTTCCTGCTTTCCAACCCCACCAAACAAAAGGTGAAAGTTCTCAAAGCGGATCACGTTGGCCGATGGTGGGCCGATCACTACCACGGCAAGGTCGTGCCCCCTGAGCTTGCCCAGGCGATCATCACCGTCGACCAAGACATCCGCCGCGACCTGGAGCAGATCATCCCCTACACCACCGCGCGTAGCCTGGTGCTGGAAGGCCCCCCGGACGTGGTGGTCTACGAATGCGCGTGCCGGCTGGCCCGCGAGGAACCCTGCTCGCCGACCCAGGTGTGCATGGTGATCGGCAAGCCCTTCACCGACTTCGTCCTGGAGCACAACCCAGGGAGCAGCCGCCGCCTTACCCAGGACGAGGCGCTGGCGCTGCTGCGCGATGAACACGAGCGGGGCCACGTCCACACCGCCTATTTCAAAGATGCCTGCCTGGATCGCTTCTACGCGATCTGCAACTGCTGCCCGTGCTGCTG
The DNA here is from genome assembly GCA_037388645.1 of Chloroflexota bacterium. GTDB lineage: Bacteria > Chloroflexota > Anaerolineae > Aggregatilineales > UBA3940 > JARRJX01. Next base: position 3,871 of record JARRJX010000034.1, on the reverse strand, counting down.
TGGGGGGATACAGGCCATGCGCGGGAACGTGCCGATGGTCTGCGCCTCCGGTTACGTGGCCCGGATCGATGCCGCCCACTGCGCAGCCTGCGGCACCTGCGCCGACGCCTGCCCATTCGACGCGATCCAGGTGAACGGCACGGCGGTCGTCGATTGGGAGCTGTGTATGGGCTGTGGGGTATGCACCAGCCAATGCCCTAATGGGCTGATCACCCTTGAGCGCGACGAGCGGAAGGGCATCCCCCTCGACGTTCGGGCGCTGTCATAGCCCGACCCCGATTCGGTCGTCTGGCAGGGCGGGATCGTTCCTGCCTTTTTTGTTGGGAATTCACGGGGATCGCGCAGGTGCGCCCCTTGCCAATCGTGATAAGATCATGGCAGGGCAGTAGTGGTATTCAAGAACAGGTAGAGAACAATGAAAAAAACAGGCAAAAGTCCCCTGAAGTGGTTGGCACTCTTGCTGGCGGTGGTGGCGGCCTCGCTGGCTTCTTTTTCAGTTGCGAGCGCCCATCCGGCGCGCGCCCAGAGCGCGCAGCCGGAGATCGTGATCCTGGATGCCACCGGCCCGATCGTGCCGGCGCTGGCCGGGTACATCGCGCGCGGCATCAACGAAGCCGACACGCGGAACGCCGAGGCGGTGATCCTTCTGCTCGACACGCCCGGCGGGAGCGTCAACACGATGCTGGACATCGTCCAGGACATTCGCACTGCCGACATCCCGGTGGTCGTATACGTCGGGCCGCCCGGCGCGGAGGCGGCTTCCGCCGGGCTGCTGGTGACGCTGGCCGGGCACCTGGCCGCGATGGCCCCTGATACGGCGATTGGGGCGAGCAGCCCGGTCGGCCCACAGGGCCAGGACCTGCCTGATACAGAGCAGGCAAAAGCCAAGGAGTATCTCAGCGCGCAGGCCCGCAGCCTGGCCGAGCGGCGTGGCGCGGAAGCGGTCGAGGTTGCCAACGCGGCGGTGGTGGATGCGAAAGCGGTCAGCGCCAATGAGGCACTGTCGGCGCACCTGATCGACTTCATCGCCAGGGATACCGACGACCTGCTGGCGCAGATGGATGGGGCTGAGGTCGAGGTCAACGGACGAACCCGCACGCTGAACACCAGCAACCCGCTGCTGACCAGCATCCCGATGAACCAGGTCGAGCGCATCCTGCTGATCCTCACCGACCCCAACATCGTCTGTATACTGCTGAGCTTCGGGCTGGTCGCCATCATCGTGGAGGTCCGGTCGCCGGGCGGCTGGGTGGCGGGGGCGCTCGGCACGGTCGCCCTGGGGCTGTCGCTGTACGGCCTGGGCGCGCTGCCAGTGAACTGGCTGGGGCTGGTGTTCATCATCATGGCGTTTGTGCTGTTTTTCCTGGACATCAAAGCCTCCACCCACGGCGCGCTGTCCGCGGCGGCGGTCGCCAGCCTGGCCGCGGGGGCGTTTATCCTGTTCAGCCAGCCGGAACTCGCGCCTTTTGGTCACCTGTCTATCCCATTGGTGATTGGCCAATCGCTCCTGATCGGCGGCATCTTCGCCTTCCTGGTCACGATGGCCCTGCGCGCCCAGACGCTGCACCCCACCACCGGCTACGAGGGGCTGAGCGGGCAGGTTGGCCGGGTGACGCGCGACCTGGACCCGGAGGGGATGGTGCTGGTGTGGGGGGAGCGCTGGCGCGCTCGCTCGGCAGACGATCAGGCGATCCCTGCCGGGAGCGAGGTCGAGGTGGTCGAGGCCGGGAAGATGCGGCTGCTGGTGCGCCCGGCGCGCCCGCGCCAGCCGGATGAATAGCACCTGAAACAAAAACGGGGGGCGAGCGTCACTCGCCCCCCGTCCGGCATGACTCGCTGGCTTGATGGTGCGCTAAGTCCCATCCTGCATATCGCGCCGCCCCTCCAGCGCCCCGGAGAGGGTGACGATGTCCGCGTATTCCAGGTCGCCGCCCACCGGCAGCCCGCGCGCCAGCCGGGTCAGCCGCACGCGATCCTTCAGCAGCTTCTGGATGTACATCGCGGTGGCGTCGCCTTCCAGCCCGACGTTGGTCGCCATGATCACCTCGTGGACTGAGCCATCCTCGACCCGCTTCACCAGCTCGCGGATGCGGAGCTGATCCGGCCCGATCCCCTCCACCGGGCTGATCGCCCCGTGCAGCACGTGGTACAGGCCCCGGTAGTTGCCGGTGCGCTCGAAGGCGAGCACGTCGAGCGGCTCCTCGACCACGCAGATCAGCCCCCGGTCGCGCCGGTCGTCCGCGCACACCGGGCAGGGGTCTTCCTCGGTGATGTTGTAACAGATCGAGCAGAAGCGGGTGGTCGCCTTCAGGTCGCGCAGTGCCTCAGAGAGGGCTGCCGTCTGCTCGTCGGGAGCGCGCAGCAAGTAATACGTCAGCCGCGCCGCCGTCTTGGGGCCAATGCCCGGCAGGCGCGAGAACTCATCGATCAGGCGCGTCACCGACGCGGGGATGGCCTTGCTCATCGAGGTTAAAGCCCCGGCAGGCCGGGGATGTTCATCCCGCCGGTCAGCCCTTCGAGCCGCTGGGCGGCCATCGCCTGAGACTGTTCGATGGCCTGGTTGACCGCGGCGAGCAGCAGGTCTTGCAGCATCTCAACGTCCTCCGGGTCGACGATCTCCGGCTTCAGCTCGATGGACTGCACCCGCTGGTGGCCGGTGATCACTATCTTGACCATCCCGCCACCCGCCGTCACCTCTACCGTCTCATCGGCGAGCTGCTCCCGGGCTTTAAGCAGGTCGTCCTGCATCTGTTGAAGCTGTTTGGCGAGGCCACCCATATTTCCCATGCCACCCGACGGGCGTGGCGCGCTCGACCGGCCTGTCGTTCTCTTTTTACTCACTCTGACTGCTCCTCTTTGTCCTCAATACGCCTGACCGTGCCACCCAGCTCGTTGACGGCAAACGCCGCCACGCTGTCCTCGGCCAGCAGATCGTCGACCTCACCGCCACGCCGCCCCTGGGCGGCCACCGTCCGCGCCCGGATCGTCAGCGGCTGCTGGTAAACCGACCCCAGCACCCCTTCGATCACCGAGCGCGTGCCTTCAGCCTGCATTTTGTCACGCAGGATGTCGCTCGGCGCGGTCAATACGACCGTGTTCCCTTCGACGCTGTGCAGATGCACGCCCTCCGAGCGGAGCAGCGCCTCGGCGGTCAGGTCGACCTGGCGCAGCCCCTTCATGAACAGGTTCCACTTGCCCCGTATCTCCTCCAGAGAGAGAGCAGGCTCCACCGGTTGGAGCGTTTCTTCCACTACCGGCTCCGCCTGAGCCGCCTGATCTGGCTCAGGGGTTGGGGTTGGGGGCGGCGGGGCAGCCGGTGCGACCTGCCGGGGCTGCGCTGCCCTGGGAGCGGGGGCGGCTTCGACGGGGGGCGCGTACAGGTCGTCGACGCTGTTGATAAACGCCAGCTCCAGGGGAAGCTGAGGCTGCCAGCCGGTCTGTGTGTCCGAGGCGGCCTCGTTGAAGGCTTTGAGCGTCGCCAGCAGCGCCCGGCGCGGCAACTGTTCGGCATGGGCGGCGGCGACCTCCAGCACGTCGGGCGAGGCGACCGTCTCGGCCAGCCCTATCCCGCCCGTCTGGGTCAGCATCACCAGGCGCAGGTATTCCACCATCTGGTGGGCGAACTGGCGGGGGTCGGCCCCCTCGTCCAGCGCCTGGTTGATCACGTCCAGTCCATAGGCCACGTTGCCGTCGACCAGGGCGGTGGTCAGGTCCTGCACGTCCTGCCCGGCCACTGTGCCCAGGATGGCCTGGGCCAGGTCGAGGGTGAGCGCCGTCTCCGGGCCGGTGATCAACTGGTCGAGCAGGCTGATCGCGTCGCGCAGCGAGCCGGTCGCCTGGCGCGCCACCAGCTCCAGGGCGGCCTCTTCCG
>JARRJX010000033.1:0-8912 GCA_037388645.1 Chloroflexota bacterium | reverse complement strand
TTCACCCAACAAAAATTGGTTTCATCTAATGAAACACCTTACCATACATTAAAGAGAGAGTCAACCCCAGGCGGGTAGTGCTGAGAAAACTGGGGGATAAATTCGACAGGGATTGTTCAGAGGGTAAATTGGGGTATCCGTGACAGAAGCGTGTTACTCTCAACAGATCGACAGCCGACATCCAGTCAGACAACTACAATGGATGAACGCCAGATCGGTTTTTAGCCCCACATGGGATGTTGAGGTTAAGAATAAACGAGAGGGGATCGAACGGCGAACCGCACACGCTCGTCGGTAGCAGCATTCTCAACGGACTGCCGTTTCGTTGTAAACTGTGAGGACTCTCTCCAACTTTTCTATCCTCGATCTGTCCGATAGTTCGAAGACGTACGGCGACTGGGAGGCGGTGAAATATGATAAAGAAATTCTGGCAGCAAATCTCTGCTACGATCACCTCTGAGGAGCTGGACGATTTTCAGCGTGGCATGGTTTTATCCATTGCCGTCGCAATGGGGTTTGCGGGGTGGCTTATGCTGTGGGCCTCCCTGCATTACCATCAGCTTGGATATCTCTTGGCGTCCGCCATTCTGGCGGCGGGTGCCCTGGGGAGCGCCAGGTTACGCGTCGCTCACCTGCGGGGGGCGCTTGTTACTCTCACCCTGACCCTCATGGGTGCCATTGTCTGTCTGAAAATATTCTACCCGAACAGCCTGGTGCAGTACTATTTTCCGCTTGTCGTGATTGTCTCCGGCCTGCTCGAATCGAATTTGAGCGTATTTATCGCGGCCACGCTGGCCGCCACGATGGTCGTGACCATTGCCCGCTTGCATGGTGCCAGTTGGCTTGATTATTCCGAAAGCATTACGCCGAACATCCTCATCTATCTGACCGCCTTCACCACGTGGTTGAGCGCGCGCCAGCTTCTGACCGCCCTGAATTGGATGCGCACAGCCTACAATCAGGCCCATCATCTCCTGGAACAGCTGCGTGACGAGCGTGCGTCGCTGGCCCGTACGCTCAAACAGTTGGAAGAGGCCTACCAGCGTATTGAAAAAATGAACAGCGCGCTGATAGAAGCCCGCAGCGCCGCCGAGGAGGCGCGCCGTCTCAAGGAGGAATTTGCCGCCAATATCAGCCACGAGTTACGCACACCCTTGAACATCATCATCGGCTTTAGTGAAACGATGGCTAATGCGCCGGAAACCTATGCCGGTGTTAGCTGGTCCCCCATTCTGCGCGGTGATGTTGAACAGATCTACCAGAGCAGCCGCCACCTGTTATCGCTGATTGACGATATTCTCGACCTGACGGCGCTGGATATGCACCGGTTAGGGGTAACCTTTGAGGAGACCGCCATCGAGACGGTCATTGAAGAAGCAGTTGCCGTGGTACAAGACATCTTCCATGCCAAGCAGTTGTACCTGCGTGTCCAGGTTATGCCTGATTTACCGTTGTTGCGCATCGATGCCACGCGTATTCGCCAGGTGCTGATTAATCTTTTGACCAATGCCAGTCGGTTTACCACCGTCGGCGGCGTCACTGTCACCGCTCAGTTGACGGGGCGCGTCGTGCAAGTAGCGGTGGCTGATACCGGCATTGGCATTGCGCCGCAAGATATCGCTAAGGTCTTTGAAGAATTCGGTCAGGTGGATAGTTCCATCCGCCGCAAACAAGAGGGCTCCGGCTTAGGTGTACCGCTCAGCAAGCGGCTCATTGAGCTGCATCATGGGCGGATGTGGCTGGAGAGCCAGCCGGGCCAGGGTACGACGTTCTATTTCACCCTGCCGACGATTGGTAGGGTGCAGCCAGGGTCGCAGCCGGGCCAGGCCGATTGGGGTCTGTCGGCCCCGTCAGGCCATAAGACCGTGCTGATGGTGGAATCGGACCCGATGCTGCTCAACACGGTGCGACGCCACCTGAGCCAGTGTGAGGTGGTCAAGGTAGAGCACCCGGCTGACCTGCCTGAGCTGATTGAGGAATATCGGCCCACCGCTCTAATCGTCGACCGCCAGGACGCAGATAGTGTTGTGCCGGACTTGTCCGTATCGCCGGATTTGCCTGTCATGCTGGTTCGGCTGCCCAGCCAGTTACGGAATGCCCAGGCGTTGGGCATCCGAGATTTTCTGATTAAACCCATCACGCGAGAACGATTGCTTGAGGCCATCGCCGAATTAGGGCAGCCGATGCACGACGTGCTCATTGTTGCCGAAGACCCGGCGCTGGTGGAATTGGTCAGCCGGATGTTGCAGACTGGCGGCCCTTACCACATTCTCAAAGCCTGGGACGATGCGGAAGCGCTGGTGCTCCTGCAGCGTGAGCCGGTGGACCTGGTGCTGTTGGATTGGCTGATGGCTGAAGCCACCAGCCTGATGGTGTTGCAGGAAATACAGCGAAGCCCCGACTTAGCAGATATCCCTGTGATTGTGCTTGGCAATGAATACCCCGACACGCAGATATCAGATGAAGGGCTGGATTTGAGACTGGTCCGTGCCGAAAAGGCATCGATGGCAGAAATGGTTAAATACTTGGAGACTCTGGTGGGGGTGCTGCCTCTGCGGGGGCTCCCGGATTAACCAGCCGTTCAACCTGCGCCAGCAGCGCCAGCCGCTCCACCGGTTTCTTGAGATAAGCGTGCGCCCCCATAGACAGCGCCAGTTCGGGTTCCTTGAGCACCGAACAGACGATGATAGGCGTGCCAGCCGTGGCCGGGTTCTCTTTTAAGTTGTGCAAGACCTGCCAGCCGTCCAGGTTGGGCATCATGACGTCTAGGATGATTACCGCCGGGCGGGTCTCCGCTACCAGGTCCAGGACGTCTGCCCCGCCGTGCGCCTTGATAACCTCGTAGTGCTGGGGTGTCAGGTATCTTTCAAACAACTGCAAGATGGCCGGATTATCGTCGATGACCAACACGCAGTTCTGATCGGCCAACGGGAGGCGAATGTTCACCTGCCAGCCCTGTTTTTCCCCCCCTTCCACGGAGAGAGACCCCCCTTGCCGGTGAATAAGTAGGCGGAGCGCTTCCCAACCATCCTCCGCCGGGTAGATCGCTCCAGACGGCCCACGCAATTGCATCTCTACGAATCTGTCTTGCTGGACGGCGGTCAGAGTGATAGGGTCGCGCGCATGTTGAATGAGCAAGTGCATGGTCATGAGCAAGGCCTGCCGGGTCAGTGTGGCGTCCACGAAAACCAGGGCCAATGAGCTCGGCAGGTTAACTTGCACGTCGGCCTGCCCCGCTTCCCGCGCCGCCATAAGCAAGGCCAAAGCGTCATTTACCAGGATATGCACGTCACAGGCTTGTCGGGCAAGTTCCCACTGCTCCAGCTCACTTTCCAGTTCCGGCGCAGGCGCAGCCGAGGCCAGTTCCAACGAGGATGTAGTCTCCACCTTTGCGCCATGACGTGCCCACATGATCGAGGCCAATGCCTCCAGCCCCTTTTGTATTTCACGCTGAAGTTGGCGTCGGCTCAGGCCCAATTCGCTTTCAACTTGCCCCATGGTCATATCCTGCACGTACCGGTAGCGGAGGGCCAGATAGCTGCGCCATTCCGGCGAGCGCGAGGGCATGCCCTGAGGCGAGCGCAGGTCTTCGATAGACTGCTTGAGCAGCCCTCTCAGTTCTTGCGCGCGCGTGGAGCGGTGCGCCGTGGTGACGCCGGTGATGTGATCCAGCAGGGGATGTACTTCCAGGTAGGCGGTATCGTACAAGTGCTCCAGGGCGTCCCTGACCAGCTTGCGGAATTCTGTGGGGTTCATGAGCGTGGCGCAACTCTGGCGCGATCTTGGCGCATCGCAAAGCGAAAAATGTATACCATAGAGTTAGATAATGGCATGTTCTAAGCAATTGGTCAATATTCACGCTCTCACGTTCATGGCTTTTTAAGTATAGCATGAGCGATGGTGCTATATGTGGAAAGCAAAGGGTGAGCGAAGAAAACACCCGCGAAACCGACCACCTTGTGATCCCCTGAGATGGGCAGCGACATCACACTGACAGACATCCTTGAAAAGGTCATATTGCGCAAAAAGGCCATATTGCGCACTGAGAAAGGAGGGTTGAGCCGTCACAAAGATACCTGATTTACATTGACTGTTTGTTCAACTCCCGCATGCAGTTCATTCAAGGAAAGGAAAGGAGAAAAGGATGTTCAAGCATATTTGGAGATATACAGGTTTATTGGCTGTGGTATCGGTCCTCTTGGTTGCCTGCGCTGCACCCGCAGCATCCCCCGCAGCCCCCGCGGCCCCGGCTGTGGTCACCCAGATTGTAGAGGGGACGCCGCAGATGATCACCGTCACCCCTGCGCCCACCGAGAATCCCTATGATGAGACTGCCCCTATCACCGTCTGGATTGACCAGGACCGCCAGCCATACATTGACGCCTACAAAGCAGCGAATCCTGATACGGCTGATCTCATCCAGGAAACCATCGTCGATCGGGAGCAGTTCCCGTCCAAGGTGCTGCTCTTCAACAACACCAATCAGGGTTGGCCGGATGTCGTCTTTGCCGAGCCTCGGCTGGTTGGCCGCGTGTCCGATGCAGCGCACAATTTCCCACTCGACCTCAGGCCGTGGGTAGATGCAGATGTGTTGAATAACTACGACGGCATGGCAGGCTGCACCTACGGCGAAGATATCTACTGCGTGCGCAACGACCTGGCTCAGTTCGTGCTGTACTACAACCAGCCGCTCATGGACGAGTTTGGTTACACCGTCCCCACGACGTTTGAAGAGCTGCAGGCGCTAAGCGACAAGGTGGCGGAGGAACATCCCGGTTACCTGTTGGGCACCTTTGGCGACGGGTGGACGTTCATCTCCTACTTTGACGCCAGCGGCTGCCCGTCCCACGAGCTGGTGGACGACAACACGCTCAAGATCGATATGAGCGACGACCGCTGTGTGCGCGCCGCGCAGTTGGTAGACCATATGATCGCGAATGGGACCCTGTGGAATACCGACTACTTTGACGCAACCTTCGTCCAGCAGATGAATGACAACATGGTCTTGATGGTACCCATGGCTGCGTGGGCGTGGGGCGTCTTCAACGGCACCTACTACCTGGAAGCCGACCATCAGCTGGGCGTTGCCCCTCCGCTTAAATGGGCGGATGATGCTGAGCCGCAGACTCCGGCGCAGGGCGGCTCGGCCTGGGTCGTTTCGCGCCATACCTTGAATCCTCAGCTTGCCACCGACCTGATCGTCTGGCTCACCACCAATGAAGACCTGTGGGCGACCATCCCCAACTTCCCGGCTTACAAGCCGATCCAGCCTTTGTTCCAGCAACAGGTTTCCGATAACCCCATTTTCGCCAACGACCCGTTCCCGGCCATGCAGGAGGCCGCGGGCTGGCTCTCGCCTTTGGATAAATGGCCGCGCTTTGACCTCATTGCTCCGTTGACCGAGGTGGTCAAGGGTGCCTATCAGGACGGAGCGACGATCGAATCGGTCTTGCCCCAGGTAGCTGATAAGTTAACGCCGCTGGCGCAAACCGAGGGATACGTAGTCGTCGATCAGTAGTAACATCTGAGGTGTAGTCCGGTTTTTCTCTTCCGTCTTTCTCCTTCTCCATGCCCCCTTCTCGGCCCGAAAAGGCGAGAGGGGGGCAGTGGAGATTGAAGGTCAGGCTGCCGCTGTGCTGGGGAAAGACATAGCGGTGAGACGTGGCATTGAGGAGAGGGGAGCTGAAAGGAGTTTCGCATGACCAGTCTGCCAATAAAGGCCGCCCCACGGATGAATCGGAAATGGCGTCGAAATCTGAATGCCTATCTGTTTGTGTTGCCCTACCTGTTGTTCATGCTGGCCTTTGGCCTTGGCCCGGGAATATATGCGATCCTGATCAGTTTTGCTGATTTCAAGTTTGGCGTGCCGGATTATTTTTCGGCGGGGTTCAAAAACTACGTAACCGCCTTTACCGACTACCGTTTCGTCTTCACCATGACCAATATCGCGGAATTCCTGGTGATTTCGGTGCCGCTTGGAATTGCCCTGGTTGTGCTGATCGCTCTGCTGTTGCACATGCGTCCAGGAAGGTTTGCATCCACTCTGCGTACGCTCTTTTTCATCCCTGGCGCGGTGACGGGGCCGGCGCTCTTGTTGCTGGCTATCTTTATGTTCTCCCCGCAGATGAGCCCCTTCGGCTTTATCCAGCGCGCGATGGGTTATGACAGTTTCGATGCCCTCATCGCTCCGGAGCGACTTCCCGTGATCTTCACCGTGATTGGGTTCTTCTCCGGTGCAGGTTTGTGGATTGCCATCCATTTTGGCGCGTTGGAGGGCATCTCAAATGAGGTGTTGGAAGCGGCTAAGATCGACGGCTGCAACGCCTGGCAGCAGGCCCTGTACATCAAGTTCCCGCTGATCCGGCCCTATATCATTTATCAATTCATCCTGATTTTTGCCGGAAATGTGCAGCTTTTTGTGGAGCCGCAGTTGCTGGGCACGACCTGGATTATGGCGAATGTGCCGCAGCAGTGGTCGCCCAACCAGCTCGCCTATTCGTTTGCTTTTGATTTGGGGAATTTCGGTGCCGCCGCGGCGCTGTCGCTGTTGATGCTGGCGGTTGGCCTGGGCGCTGCTTATCTCGTCATCCGGTGGACCGGCTTTTTCGATATTGATGTCAGTGCCTGAGCGTGCATACGCATCAGGCCTAGGAGAGATGTGCTATGTCTTTAGAGAAGTCCGTACCCTATGACACCCCTTCAATCGCTCAGCAGCGGAGGAAGGCCATTAGCCGGCGGATACTCGGTGATATGGGGCCTATCGGCTACTTCGTACGTTTGGCGATATTGCTGGTGTTTGTCCTTTACTTCGGCCTGCCTCTCCTCTGGTTGCTATTGGCTCCGTCCAAGGATCAGACGGCGATCATCACGCTCAAGCCGCTGGCGTTTGGGAGCTGGGCCACAGTTCTCAAGTCCTGGAGTAACGTAAACGAATATGTGCATGGCGAGATCTGGGTGTGGTTTAAGAACTCCGTCTTCTACGTGCTGTCGTCGCTGGCTGTTAGTTTAGCCATCGGCATTCCGGCAGGCTATATCATGGCGGTAGCGCGCTTTCCTGGGCGGAAGCTGCTGCTGTGGCTGACGCTGATCACCATGCTCCTGCCCCCCTCCGCGATGGTCCTGCCGTTGTTCCTGGAATTGAATCTGGTGCATTTGATTAATACCGTCTGGTCCGTCATTTTGCCCGCGTGTTTTTTCCCGTTTGGCGTCTATCTGACTTACGTCTACTACAGCTCCAGCCTGCCGACCGACCTGTTGGATGCGGCGCGGGTGGACGGCTGTTCGGAGTTTGCGTTGTTCAGGTACATCGCTCTGCCGCTGGCTAAGCCCCTGCTCGGCCTGCTGGCGTTCATCAGTTTCAACGCCAACTGGAACAACTTCTTTGGCCCTTATGTGATGCTGAGCAACAATAAGCTCTTCAACATGCCCGTGGGCCTGCAAACGATGATCGCCGGCACTTCAGCCATCCGGCCCGGTTTCAATACCACCCCTGGGATGCTAAAATTCCAGCAGGCCGACGCGGCCCTGGCCGGATTGATTATGATCGTGCCCGTCGTGATCGTTTTTCTTTTTGCGCAGCGTTACGTCATTGCCGGTGCGTTCACCGGTTCGGTCAAAGGGTAAGCCTTTCCCTTGCAGGTCTGTACGCTTGGTTGAGGAGGCGTGGTGTGAGTTCGGCGTCCGATAGGGTCGATATTGTTTGCATCGGACGTGTATGCTTCGCCGAAGTGCTCCCCGGCCAGGGAGCGCCGCGCGCGGCGCTCCGACCGGGTTTCAATCCAGGTTCAGAGGCTCTTTCATGAGAGGGCTTCTTTCTGGTTTTGTCATGTTGTGCCTGACAGCACTTCTGCTGGCTTGCACCGGGAGCAGCCCTGGCCCGACACCGGCCTCTTCGACGGATTCCCCCGTGCAGCCCACTCCGGTGGCTGCCCCTGATCGGACGGCTGCCGTGACACCACAGCCGCCTGCGCCCACCGCGTCGGCGAACGCCGCTATACTGCAATCTCCAGAGGTCAACGCTGATCGAGCCGTTACCTTGCGGCTGCGTGCTCCCTATGCGACCGGCGTAACCGTCTCAGGGGACTTCGGCGATCTCGCCATGACGAAAGATGCGCAAAATGTCTGGTCTGTGACTACCGAGCCTCTGGAGCCTGCCATCTACACCTACTCTTTTATCGTGGACGGCATGAAAATAGCCGATCCAGACAATCCGGACATCAAAGGCACCTCCGAATCCCTCGTCACGGTCCCAGGCGATCCGCCCATGCCCTGGGAGCTGCGCGATGTGCCCCACGGCCACGTCACGCAGGTTCTCTACTACTCCCAGGTTTTCGACGCCGAGCGCCGCTACTTTGTCTATACCCCTCCGGGCTTCGAGACAGCCACCGCTCAGTTGCCTGTGCTCTACCTGCTCCATGGATACACCGACAATGAGTCGACCTGGACTGCTGTCGGCAAGGCAAACCTCATCGCCGACAACCTGCTGGCCGACGGCAAGATCGAGCCTCTGCTGATCGTCATGCCTTACGGCCAGTTCGACAGCTATGTCTCATTAGACCATGCGCTCGATGCCGATTTCCAGGAGCTGTACGCGGAACAGATTCTCACGGAGATCATCCCCTACGTCGAGCAGACGGTCCGCGCGGCCCCGGACGCCGGGCATAGGGCGATGGCTGGCTTGTCGATGGGCGGCTTCCAGGCAGCCGTCATCGGCCTGAATCACCCGGAGACTTTTTCGACCATCGGTATCTGGAGTCCCGCCTTCTTCGGCGATCCCTCCGTGCTCCTCGCGGGGCTTGTCGCTGCGCCGGATGATCTCAAACACTCATTTCTTTATGTTCATGTGGGTGTGGGCCAGCAGGACACGCTCCTCGCCCGCAGCCGTACGCTCGACGAGTTTCTGACAGAACAGG
>JARRJX010000032.1:0-8913 GCA_037388645.1 Chloroflexota bacterium | reverse complement strand
GACCTGCCCGCCGCGATCGGGCCGGTGATGAAGCGGGCGCTCGCCAAGGATCGCGCCGAGCGCTTCCCGACCAGCCATGCGCTGGCGGGGGCGATTGCCGCCGTGGCCGAGGGGCTGCCCGTCCCCGAAGATGAGTCCCCAGCCGCCAGCGTGGCCCTGCACGCGCCTGCCCCGCCGGAGGTGTACAGGCCGTACGAGCCGGAGACGATGCCGCTTGCCCCACCCGCCGCCCCGGCGAAAAAGGACGGGGCGCGGCAGGAAGAATCGACCGACGAGCTGTCCTCGACGGACAGGCTCTCCAGCCAGGAGCAGCGAGCGGCGCGGAGGGCGGCCCGCCAGGCGCGGCGCGCGGCGCGCCCCAGCAGCGGCTGCTTCCGCTGGTTCGTTGCGATCAGCGTGGTGACGATCGTCATCCTGGGAATCCTGGCGGCGATCCTGATGAGCGGCCTGAACATGCTGGGAGACGTCTTCGCCAACGGGGTGGCGACCCGCGAGGAGCCGATACAGCAGACGATCACCCAGGAGCTGGGCGAGGCCGACTCGCTGGAGGTCGTCCTGAAGCTGGCGGCGGTACGCGCCCAGGTCAACGGGCAGGAGCTTCCGGCGTTCGCCGTTTTGGGCGAATACAACACCAACACCTTCCTCGACCTCACCACCGACTACACGGTCGAGGATGGGCAGGGCAGGCTGACCATCGAGCAGCAGGAAGCCTCAGACGCACCGGAGGAGATGACCATCCCCCGCCTGCTGGGCCTGACCGCCGACCTGAGCCTGGCGCTCAACAACATGGTCCCGATCGACCTGGCGGTGAGCACCGGCGTCGGCGAGACCAACCTCAACCTGCGCAGCCTGGAGCTGAGCGCGCTGTCGATTGAAGCGGGGGTGGGCACGTTAGACGTCAAGCTGCCCGATGGCAATTACGAGGCGACGATGAACGCGGGCGTGGGAAGCGCCACCATCGAGCTGCCGGAGGAGAGCGCGGTGGACCTGCGTGTATTGGGCGGGATGGGCAACATCGAGGTGGCCGACAGCCTGGTAAACGTCGGAGAAGAACACTGGCGGTCGCCCGGATACGAGGACGCCGAACAGCAGATCGACCTGACGATCACCGCCGGGGTGGGCGACCTCGTGATCCAGGATCGCTGATCGAGGTCAAACCGTCAGGATTCGACCTCGACCTTCTCCACGCGGATCAGGTTCGTCGAGCCGGGCATGTTCGCCGCGACGCCCGCCGTTAACACCACCCGGTCGCCGTTTTTGATCGCCCCCGCCCCGGCAGCAAGCTGGATGCACTGGCGCACCACCCGGTCCGTGCTGTCGCTGGGATCGGAAGCGAGCGGGAGAACCCCCCAGGAAAGCATCAACTGGCGCTGCACGATCGGATGAGGCGTGGCGGCGATGATCTGGACGTTCGGGCGGTAGCTGGCGACCGCACGGGCGGTCTTGCCGCTGGCGGTGGAGGTGATGATCGCCGCCGCGTGCACGTCTTCGGCCAGGTCGCAGGTGGCGTGGCTGACGGCGTGGGTGACGTCGTCGACCCGCCTCGCGTACGACGGCGGGTTCCAGTCGCCGGGCAGCACCGCGTTCTCGACCTCGTGCGCGATGCGGGCCATGGTGCGGACGGCCTCGACCGGGTATTTGCCCACGGCGGTCTCGCCGGAGAGCATCGTCGCGTCGGTGCCATCCAGGATCGCGTTCGCCACGTCGCTCGCCTCGGCGCGGGTGGGGCGCGGGTTGCGGATCATCGAATCGAGCATCTGGGTGGCGGTGATCACCGGCTTGGCGGCGGCGTTGGCCTCCCGGATCAGCCGCTTCTGCACCATCGGCACCTGCTCGGCGGGGATCTCGATCCCCAGGTCGCCCCGCGCCACCATGATCCCGTCGGCAGCCTCCATGATCTCGTCGATGTAGTCCAGCGCCTCCGGCTTTTCGATCTTGGCGATCACCCGCGCACAGTAGTCACCGCTGCCGCCGCACTCGACGATGTGCGCCTTCAGCCGCCTGACCTCGTCCGCCCGGCGCACGAAGGACAGGGCGATCCAGTCGGCATCCTGGCTGAGGGCGAAATCCAGGTTGTCCCAGTCCTGCTCGGTGATGGCGGGCACCGACAGGTCTGAGTTAGGCAGGTTAACCCCCTTGTGGTTCTTGAGCGGCCCGCCCGTGATCACCGTGGTCGATATTTCCTCCTCCCGGATCTCGTCGACGCGCAGCTCGATCAGCCCGTCATCGATCAGGATGCGCTCACCGGGCTTCACGTCGCGGCACAGCATCGTGTAACGGACGGGCACCACCGCGCATGAGTCGCCCGTCTTGAGGCGCTCGCCGACCACCTCGTGCGTGGTGAGGATCACGCATTCGCCCTCGTTGAGCGGGAACCCGTCGTCTTTCAGCTCACCTACCCGGATTTTCGGCCCTTGCAGGTCGACCATGATGGCGACCGGCACGCCCGCTTCCTGGGCGGCGGCGCGGATGCGGCGGATGTTCTCGCCGTGATACGCCTGGTCGCCGTGTGAGAAGTTCAGCCGGGCGACATCCATCCCGGCCTCGATCAATTTCGCCAGGATGGCAGGGTCGCGGCTGGCGGGGCCAATTGTGCAGACGATTTTTGTGTGGATCATATCCCATCACCCCCAGGGTTTCTGTCTATAAACGGCAGCGACTGAAACAGCACAATAACCATAATTCGAGTGCGGCGGAGCGTCAAGTTTTGTAGGCGGCTTTTAACAATAAATTAAGATACAATCGTCCTCAAGCGTTTCACGAAAATTTTAAAACTTTCGTGAAACCTCAAGCAAAAACCAGGCACAAAGCAGCTTTGGTAACTGAAGTTACTTTCCGGTTTTTGCCCGGTAGGTGTCGAGGACGGAAGAATGACGCACTCACCAACCAGCCCGACGGGCAGCGCGCCCATGTTAGGAGGCCGGGCAGAGCGAAGCGGGCACGAGCCGCGTCTCGGCGCGGCGGCGGCGCTGCCTTCGCTGCTGGAATCCCTGTTCGGTGACGACGAGCGCGCCCGGCGAGCGGCGGCCAGGGCGTTAGGCGAGGCGGGCGACCCCCAGGCGCTGCCTTATCTGATCGAATCACTCGACGACGAGTCCGCCGGGGTGCGCCTGCTGGCGGCCTGGGCGCTGGGCCGGATTGGCGGGCCGAGGGCGCTTGCGCGCCTGATGGCGGGCCTCGGCGACCGCTCCGCCGGGGTGCGCTGGGCTGCCGCCCGCGCGCTGGGCCAGATCGGCTCGCGGGAGGCGGTGCCGGGTCTGCTCGCGGCGCTGAATGATCGGGGCGCGCTGGTGCGGGAGGCGGCCTGTCAGGCCCTGGGCCAGATCGGCGACGAGCGGGCGATAGCGGGCCTGCGCGAGGCGCTCTCCGACCGGGCCGAGGGTGTATCCAGAGCGGCCAACGAGGCGTTATACCATATTGGAGCGGGTGGTTATCCACCGCGCTGGGGGGATTGACCGGCACACTCAGGCCAGGAGGGAGGCTCGCCGTGGCTGCCGACCGGAGCGACGACCAGCAGTGGATCAACGAGGACACCCCGATCGTGGAGCTGGTCGGGATTCTCTACCAGGACGACGAAGTGCTGAGCGAGGAGGCGGTGCGCATCCTGCGCCGCATCGGCGACCCGGCGCTCAACCACCTGGTGCACCTGCTGGGCGACGACGACCCCGTCCAGCGGACCAGCGCGGCCTGGGCGTTGGGCCGCATCGGGCTGGCGGGGGCAGTCTCCGCCCTGTTGGAGCGGCTCGGCGACGAGCGGTCTGATACACGGGTCAACGCCGCCTGGGCGCTGGGTGAGATCGGCGACCCCCAGGCGCTGCCTGATCTGTGCGACGCCATCCGCGACCCGTCGAGCGACGTGCGGCAGGCCGCTGCCCTGGCGCTGGGGCGGGTCGGCCACCCGGATGGGGTGGGCGCGCTGTGCGATGCGCTGGCCGACCCGGCCTGGCAGGTGCGGGAGGTGGCCGCCCAGGGCTTGGGCACGATCGGCGATCTCGACACGATCCCCGACCTGGAGGAGGCGCTGGCCGACGAGCACAGCCGGGTGCGCCGCGCCGCTGCCAGGGCGCTCCAGCAGATCGAAGGGCGGCAGGACTGGTAGAATAAGGGTACTGGTAGGTAGAGGGAAGAAGAAAAGATGAACACATTTGTCAACGCACTGGCCGAGAACATGGCCAACGTATTGACCCTGGCGGCGGTTGTAGGGCTGATCGCCGGGGGGGTATTGTTCTGGCGGGCGCGCAAGAGGCGAGTCGCCCGCTTTCGTGACCAGGTAAACGCCGTGGTGCCGATCGGCAACGAGCTGCGCGAGCGGCTGGCCCAGGCCCTGAACAGCAACGTGGCCGAGATGGCGAGCATCGGCGCGGTGACGTTCCTCGACCTGGTCTGGCATTACAGCATGGCCGACCCGCAAATCTGGGATCACTTCCAGGGGGTGCCTGGCGACCACATCGCCGACGCGCTGGCGAACCTTGACGTGCTCAAGGCCAGCATGGGCGACCAGGCGATCCCGATCGTCGGGCACGTCGTCGATTATTTCCAGGGGTTGGAGGCCACCCAGGTCTTCCACGACCTGATGGACCAGCTCTCCCACATCGGCAGCGCGAGCGATTCGGCGACGGTGGTGCTGGGCGGGCACGGCGAGAGCCTGGTAGACGCGCTGGGCGGGCATGCCGCCTCGACCGGGACAAGTCTGGCCGCCCAGACGATCACCGAGGGTACGCTCCTGCGCTACGTCCCGCTGGTGACGATCGGCTTCGCCAGCTACCGCGCCTGGCGGCGGTCGCAGGGAGGCGCAACGCTGGGGCGCAACGTCGAGTTTGCGGCGATCGAGGTCGCTACCCGCGCCGGGGGCGGGCTGATCGGCGGCCAGTTGGGCGGCGTGATCGGCACCTTCGTCGCGCCCGGCCTGGGCACGATCCTGGGCGGGGTGGCGGGGGCAGTCGCCGGGGCGATTGGCGGCGCGTTCCTGGGCGAGGAAGTCAAGGGGCGGCACGTCCACCGCTCGCAGCAGGCGCTGGACGAGTCGCTGGCCACGCTGGGTGCCACCTACCTGGACGACCCCAAACACTACCACCAGCTGACGACCGTGTTCGTCGAGCACGAACGGGGATACGTGGAGAACCTGCGGGAGATGCAGCGCAGGCTGCGCCGCTACGCCCTGCCCTGGCGGCGGCTGTGGCCCGATCAGAAGCTGATCTTCCTGGAGGAGACCGTCGCACGGGCGCAGGAGGGGCTTAACGAGGTCAAGCTGGGCACGGTCGACGCGCTCGACCGCCTCGAATACATGCGCGGCCAGGGCCAGCACCGCAAGATGGGCATCATGCTGTGGAGCAACCCGGCGATGTGCCAGCAGCTCGATTGCAGCGATGAGCTGATCGGGCGGGTCGAGGCGGCCAACACCCGGCTGACCCGCGAGCTGACCCAGTTGGGCAAGATCAAGACTGCCCCGCAGGCCGCCTCCGCCTGATGAGTCACAGCCAGCGCCGATCATGATCCTCGCTATCGACACCGCCACCCGCGCGACCAGCGTCGCCCTGCACGACGGCCAGCAGGTCACCGCCGAGATGACCTGGCTCACCGAGAACTACCACACCGTCGAGCTGGCCCCAACGGTGGCCGGGCTGCTGGATCGGGTCGGCGTCCGGCCTGCCGACCTGGCGGCGATTGCGCTCGCCAAAGGGCCTGGCTCGTTCACCGGCCTGCGGATCGGGATGAGCTTCGCCAAGGGGCTGGCGCTCTCATCCAGCCCGCCGCTGCCCCTGATCGGCGTGCCCACCCTGGACATCAGCGCCATCGCCCAGCCGCGCGTCCTGGGACGCCTGTGCGCGGTCGCCCAGGCGGGGCGCGGGCGGGTCAACGCCGGGTTCTACCGCCAGGGGCCGGAGGGCTGGGAGGCGGAGGGCGATCCCGTGATCGTCAATTGGGACGACCTGCTCCCCCTGCTGGAGGGGCCCATCCAGGTGTGCGGCGAGATCGACCGGGCCGGATACGAAAGGTTGCAAACCCTCGGCGACCGTGTCATGATAGCAAGCCCGGCAGCCAGCCTGCGCCGGGCGGGGTTCCTCGCCGAGCTGGCGCGCCGCCGGTTAGCCCTGGGCGCGGTAGACGAGGCGGCGACGCTGGCCCCGCTTTACCTGCACTAGTTATTTTCAGAGGTGGTTGAGCGTGTCCAGCCAAAATACCGTCGCGAACAAGCATAGTGAGCAGCGGGAAAACAAGAATGGTGCGCCGGACGAGCGGCTGGCGGTCGTGATCCGCAGGATGGCCGCCCCAGACATCGACCAGGTGGTCGCGCTCGACCGGCTGTCGTTCACCAACCCCTGGCCGCCGCGCACCTACCACTACGAGGTGCGCAACAACACCCGCTCGAACATGTACGTGCTGGAGCCGGGAGACGGCACCTCCCAACCCCCCGCCCCATCCCAGCAAGGCTGGCTGGAGCGTCTGATCAAGCCCGATGGGAATAACAACAATAACGGCCAGTCCAGCCCGCCGCCCCTGATCGGCTACTGCGGGTTCTGGCAGATCGCCGACGAGGCGCACATCAGCACGATCGCCGTCCACCCCGATTGGCGCGGGCACAAGCTGGGCGAATTGCAGTTGTGGAGCATGATCCGCCACGCCCTCCGGCGGCAGGCCAGCAAGGTCACGCTGGAGGTGCGGGTGAGCAACACGCTGGCCCAGAACCTGTACGTCAAGTACGGGTTCGAGGTGGTGGGCAGGCGACGAGCGTACTACAGCGACAACAAAGAGGACGCCTATAACATGCTCGTCGGGCCGCTCGACGACGCCTACCACGCCAGGATGGTCGAGTGGGGGCGGGCGCTCGCCCAACGCCTGCGCGTCACCGACCTGACCCGCTAAAACCCATCCACACGACGACACAAGCATCGGCCAATTGAACAACGCCTGAGGCAGCCTCAGTCGGGCAAAGCCTTTTGACTCGTATAGAACATACGAGCTATACTATCCCATATCCAAAGCGTGGAGGGATCAAATGGGAAAAGTGATCGGAGGTATGACGTTATCCCTGGACGGTTTTGCCAGTGACTCCCACGGTGATGTGGGCCGCCTTTATCCTGACCTGGGCGCGCTGGCCCAGACCGAGATGCTGCAAGAGGAGATACGCACGACGGGTGCGGTCGTGCTGGGCAGGAATTCCTACGATATGGCGGCAGACCCAGATTGGTACGCCGACAACTACGAATATCAGGTGCCCCTGTTCGTGCTCACCCATCACGCCCCGGAGAAAAAGCCCAGAGAGTCCGAAAAGCTGACCATCACCTTCGTGACAGATGGCGTCGAGAGCGCCGTTGCCAGGGCCAGAGCAGCCGCCGGGGACAAAAACGTCATGCTGATCGGCGCAAGCATGAATCAGCAGTGCATCAACGCCGGGCTGTGCGACGAGCTTCACATCGGCATCATGCCCATCCTGCTCGGCGACGGGCTGCGCCTGTTCGAACACATCGATGTCGCACGTGTGACTCTCGAAAAGATCAGGATTTTCGAGTCTGGCGCGAGGACGGATATCTGGTTCCGGGTCGTCAGATAACCGGGGGCCTTCTACAGCAGCGTGACCTCGCTGGCGGTGAGCCGGTGACGCTCGCCGCCGTCGTCGCGCAGCCAGAGCGCCCCCTGGGCGTCGATCTCCTCCGCCTGCCCTTCGAGCGTCCCGCCCGAAGTCTCCACCCGAATCCGCCGCCCCAGCGTCGAGCAGCGCCCCCGCCACGCCTCGACCAGCGCCTCCTCGCGCAGCCGCGCATACCAGCGGTTCAACGCCTGCACGATCCGCACCAGCACGGTGGCGCGGTCGTAGGAGTGCCCGGTGTGGGTGTACAGGCTGGTCGCCGTCTCGGCCAGCGGGTCGTCCGCCTCGAAGCGTTGGTTGACGTTCACCCCCATCCCGACGATCAGCCAGGCCAGCTTCAGGCCGACGATCCCGCTCTCCGGCAGGATGCCGACGAACTTTTTCCCGCCGAGCAGCAGGTCGTTCGGCCACTTGACCGCCACCGGGCGCGCCCCGACCTGCTCGACCGCCTCGGCCAGCGCCAGCCCGCAGACCATCACCAGCCGCCCCGCGTCCTCCGGGTCGAGGTGGGGCCGGAATAAGGCCGACATCAGCAGGTTGGCGCGCGGCGGCGCGACCCACACTCGCCCCCGCCGCCCCCGGCCCGCCGTCTGGTGATCGGTGATCGCCAGCGCCCCTTCCGGCACCTCGTGGGCGGCCAGCTCGCGCGCCACGTCGTTGGTCGAATCGACCTGGGGATAATAGTAGACCCGCTTCCCGAACGGCCCGGACTCGATTGGCGAGAGCGCCCGCTCGATCAAAGCCTGGGAAAGCGGCCTGTCCGGCATTCTTCGGAGGGTCACAGCGCCCTGCTCATGTACAGCTCGCCCAGCTCGAATCCGTGCCTGCGATAATACTCGCGCGTGCCGACGGCGGCGATCACGGCGATTCGCTTGAACCCCCCCGCGCGCGCCTCGGCGAAGGCCGCCTCGATCAGCCGCCCACCCAACCCCTGGTGCTGGGCGCGCCCGTTCGAGCGGTCTTCCAGCGCCAGCGCGGGGCCGTAGACCTGCACCTGCCGGATGATTGCCTCCCCGTCGATCTCGGCGATTGGCGCGGGAGCAGTCGGCAGCGAGAGCCGCAAGAAGCCTGCCAGCCTGTCCTGGGGGGTGACGGCCTGGATGAACACCTCGCGGCTGTGGTCGGTGGGATAGGCCAGCGGGTCGAGCCGCACCGCGTCCGGGTCGACCGCTTGGCGGCGCACCTCGCGGCAGCGGATGCAGCGGCAGGGCGTGCCCGCCGCCTTGAGCCGATCCTGGACGACCTGGCGCAGGTTCGAGCGGATCACGCCTTCGACGATCTCCGGCGCGGGGATGTCCCGCATCACCCGGTTGAGGCGGCAGTAG
>JARRJX010000031.1:0-13076 GCA_037388645.1 Chloroflexota bacterium | reverse complement strand
GCTATCTGTCATCTACACCTTGTTTGCTGCGTGACAGAAGGGAGCGAGAGAAAAGACGCGGGTGAGCGGAGAGTGATGGCACGCCCTGTACCGCTGTTACCAGCAACGGACACTGCCGTCCGGGGACATCTCGCTGCCTGAGATCGCGCCTTGACAGAAGTCCGTGAGATCTTGCGAAACAGTGTGGCAGACATTTCCTGACTTGGAGGGGATTCTTATGACACATATGCTTCTATACAGTCGCCTGCAATTTGCCCTGACGATTGCCTTTCACTACCTTTTCCCCCAGTTGACCATGGGGCTGGCGCTTTTCGTCCTATATTTCAAAACCCGTGCTCTGCAAAAAAACGACGAACACTATCGCCAGGTTGCCCGTTTCTGGACACGCATGCTGGCGATTACCTTCGTCTTTGGCGTGGCGACCGGCATCACCATGGAATTTCAGTTCGGCACTAACTGGGCCGGCTTTTCCGAGTTTGCAGGCGGGGTCATCGGGCAAACCCTCGCGATGGAAGGCATCTTTGCCTTTTTCCTGGAGTCGGCTTTCATTGGCATACTTTTATTCGGGGAAAAACGCTTTAGCCCCCAGGTTCACTGGTTCTCGGCCTTGATGGTCTTTCTGGGCACCTGGCTTTCAGCGTACTTCATCCTGACGACCAATGCCTGGATGCAGCACCCAGTAGCTTACACAACGGCAGCGGAAGGCAGTGTGACCGTCAGCGACCTGGGAGCACTGCTGACAAACCCGTGGTTGTTCTGGCAGTTCTTGCACAACCAATCCGCCTCCCTCATCACAACCTCCTTTGTGATCATGGGGATCGGGGCGTTCTACCTCCTCTCTCGAACACATCAGGATTTTGCCAAGACGTTTGTCCGCACCGGGTTAGTCATCGCTGTTCTGGCAAGCATCTTTCAGATCTTCCCCAGCGGTGACGGCGAGGCACGCAAACTCTATCGCGAGCAAC
Organism: Chloroflexota bacterium; assembly: GCA_037388645.1. Lineage (GTDB taxonomy): Bacteria > Chloroflexota > Anaerolineae > Aggregatilineales > UBA3940 > JARRJX01. Next base: position 12,111 of record JARRJX010000031.1, on the reverse strand, counting down.
CCGTCAAGGGTGCGGCCATGGAGGGCCTGTTCCAGACCGAAAGAGGCGCAGGTATCGCGCTCTTTGGGCAGCCCAATATGGAAACAGAAACGCTCGACAACCCTATTGTCATCCCAGACATGCTCAGCCTGTTAGCCTACCATCGTATGCTAGCCACAGTAAAGGGGCTGGATGCTTTCCCGCGCTCGGAATGGCCAAACGTGCCGATCGTCTATTACGCCTATCACATCATGGTCTTGTTAGGGTTTATCTTTGCAGGAGTCACTTTACTGGCCGTTTTTCTGTGGTGGCGCGGCAAACTATTCCAGTCTCGCTGGATGCTCTGGATACTGATGCTTTGCTTGCCCCTCCCGTACGTTGCCACATTGGGAGGGTGGGCCACCGCGGAAATGGGACGCCAACCCTGGCTGGTTTATGGGCTGCTGAAAACGGCGGATGGCGTTTCGACATCGCTTGATTCGGGGAATGCTCTGTTCACGTTGCTGGGGTACATTGCCCTTTACTCACTGGCGGGGCTGTTATATCTGCTACTAGCCGGGCGTATCGTTCTCAGGGGCCCGCAGAGAGGTTGAATCGTGGAAACGTTCTGGTTTGTCATCCTGTCTTTCCTGTTGGTCGGTTACACCGTTCTGGACGGGTTCGACCTCGGCGTCGGCATTCTGTTTTCCTTTATTGCCAAAAGCGAAGACGAATGCCGCCTGATGCTCAACGCCATCGGCCCGATCTGGGATGGAAACGAAGTCTGGCTTGTGGGGGCTGGTGGCGCGCTCTTTTTCGCCTTTCCCAGCGCCTATGCCTCGGCATTGGGAGGGCTGTATCTGGCGATTTTTCTGGTTCTATGGATGCTCATCCTGCGCGCCCTGGCGCTCGAACTACGCGCCCAGGTGGACAACTCACTCTGGCACACCTTTTGGGGAACGATTTTCTTCCTCTCCAGCCTGACGCTGGCAGGGGTACTGGGTATTGCCCTGGGCAACCTGGTGCGTGGTTTCCCGTTGGATGCTCAGGGCCACTTCTTTCTACCCCTGTGGACAGACCTTCTGCCGAGCACCTCAACCGGCATTCTCGATTGGTACACTCTACTCGTTGGCGCGCTGGCGGTCGTCATCCTCTCCTTGCATGGCGCGAACTTTCTCGTCTGGAAGACAGACGGAAAGATACAGCAGCGGGCCAGGATGATAGCCTCGCGCCTGGTGGGGGTGAGCGGCGTGCTGGGCCTTCTTGTTGTGATTCTCACACCACAGGTACAACCACAGGCTGCGGATCGTTTTCTCACGCATCCGCTGGGCCTTATCTTGCCTCTGCTGGCGCTGGCCGCGTGGATTCTCCTGGTCGTGGTGACGAGACGCGGGCAATCGGAAATTCTTCCGCTGGGACTGTCCAAGTCCTTGATCGCGGCTTTGCTGGGGACGGCTTTCTTTGGCCTGTTCCCGAATCTGCTCATCGCGCGGGGGAACACAGCCAACAGCCTGACCATTTTCAACGCCGCCACATCCCAATACGGCCTGCGCGTCGGATTTGCCTGGTTCATTCCTGGCTTGCTCCTGGCCTTGGCATACACAGGGTCCATCTATCGCGCTTTTTGGGGCAAAGTGGTTCCAGCAGACGGTGAAGGATATTGAGGCTCTATGGCCTGGTGCCCGATCCGATAGGTATCTTGTGGGTAGTAGCCCCAGGGGCAGGCGGGATAGTTTTTTATTCGACAAGCTCATCTTCGGGATCGGCTCGCTGTGGTCAGCGCGACATTGGCAGGTGCCTTCGCTGACAAGCTTCCGGTACACTTACCGGTTGACGGTCGCAACTACAGGGTTAGGTTTCGTCTTCAGCCTGGGGCTGAAGAACAACCAAGGAACCAGATGACGGCGCAGGTACAGCGCGTTATGAACATTGACCAAAAGGAATTTCCATGAGTTAACATGCACCACAAGGGATGGTGCGAGTGCGATCGATGAACACAGACGCAACAAATTTCCTGTTTTTAGAAGGAGAATCATGATCAGCAAAACCCATGTCCAATCACGCCAGGTCTGGGAGGGTTAAGTTCGAACTTCCTCTTGAGGAGTGTCCGCAGGATGTGGAAGTGCAAAATGTCCACCTGGTGGGGGATTCCAACGAGTAGGCGCACGAAGCCACGCCGATGACTCTCCGCGAGGACGTCTACAGTGTCACCCTGAAGCTAATGCCGAGGCCCGACTACCAGTTCCACTACCTGGTCAACTATGGACAGGACAACTGTATCGTCATTCTGCCAGAATCTTAACACTGATTGTGAGCAGGTAATCATTGTGACAGGACAAAACTGAGATGGACATTCCCATTGGTGTTGATGAGGCTTGCAGCACACAGGTCTGTGGACGTTCAACGTATCTGGTGATCATCCGGTTACGTTGCATGCCCCGTGAACTTGTCGAGATGGACAACCTGAAACTGGATAAGAAGGCTGTTGCCAGGCTGCCTGCTATCTTCGTGCATCGCAAGTGGAAATAGCCTGAGGAACAAAACGCGCCGTGTGCTTACTTGCGCAGCATGGACGCTTCGCCACCGCGGTGTCGAGGACAGTTCGTGCCAGACACAGCACATGTCGATCCCACTGTTGCGCTGTTCAGCCACTGCCGGACTGTGCAGCTGGAGCAAGAGACTGACCCTTGCGGTCATGCGGAAGTTGAGTAGGTCGGGGTAGAGGCCAGCACGTCTGGCTAAAGAGGAGCAACAGATCATGCAAATTGGAATAATTGGTATGGGGCGCATGGGCGCCAACATGGCAATCCGACTACTCAAAGCCGGTCACGAATGTGTGGTGTATAGCCGCCGCGCTGAATCCATAGAGAAATTGGTGAACGAGGGTGCCAAAGGTTCTACTGACCTGGGCGAATTCGCCGACAAGTTGATGTCGGCCATGCGCCACGAGTTTGGCGGGCACCATGAGAAGAAGGCCGGGGAGCAATCGTGATGGCCCCGCTATGGCCTTTGGCGGCCTTTTTTGTCCTGGTCATGGTTCTGGTGACGGCGATTCTAGGACTGTCGTCCATCTTGGGCGAGCGCCATCGGGAACGGAGAACCGGGGAGCCTTACGAATCGGGTATCCTGCCCACCGGTTCGGCGCGGCGTCGGGTCTCCATCAAGTATTACCTGGTGGCCGTGGCCTTTGTGGTGTTCGACCTCGAAGTTGTTTTTATCTTCGCCTGCTGCAGCATGCCATCGTCCGCGTGCGTGGCAGCCAGATGGCTCACCGGCGCAGCACACCGAGCCAAGTCTGCAAGAGAAGGATGGACAACAAGTCTCATGAGTCGCCTGAACAAGCCACTGATCAATGTACAGCAAGCGGACGATGGCATGCTGCAGCAGGCAGTCAAATCCTCTGTCGTGCTGACCCGTCTGCAAGATATGCTGGCCTGGGGACGCAAATACTCCATCTGGCCGTTTGGTTTCGGTCTGTCATGCTGTTTCGTCGAGATGATGACGTCCATGACCAGCCGCTACGACATCGCCCGCTTTGGCGCTGAGGTCGTGCGCGGATCACCTAGAGAAGCTGACATGATCATTATCGCCGGGACCATGTTCGTCAAGATGGTGCCTGTCCTCAAACGCCTCTACGAACAGATGATGGTACCGCGCTGGGTGATCTCGATGGGGTCGTGCGCCAACTCCGGCGGCATGTACGATATCTACAGCGTCGTCCAGGGTGTGGACCAATTCTTGCCGGTGGACGTGTACGTTGCTGGTTGCCCACCCAGCCCGACGGCTTTCCTGGAAGGACTTACGTTACTTCAAGACCTGGTGGGCAGCGAAAAGAGGCCGCTTAGTTGGATGGTCGGACCACAGGGCGTTGTTCGGCCTGAGATGCCTGCCCGCCGCGATCTGAAGCGAGATGAACGCCGGCAGGCCACAACCTTGCGTTCGCCGGACGAGGTTTGAACTTCATGAGCACGCCGATTGTCACAGAACTCCAAAGCCGATTCGGACAGGTCATCCTGGCTGAACAAGCCACCTCCGATGGTATCCCCACGGTTTGGGTGAGGCAGGAAGATGCGCTGCACGTACAGCGCTACTTGAAGACGGAAACATCCGAGCCGTATCGGATGCTATACGACTTGACTGCCATCGACGAACGCGAGCGACAGCACCGCCAGGGCCAGCCGGACAGTCGTTTTACCGTCGTCTATCATCTGATGTCCTTCGAGCGCAACAGTGACATTCGCATCAAGGTCCCGCTGCAAGCGGACTATCCTGTACTGCCCAGCGTCACCAGTTTGTGGCCCTCGGCCAACTGGTACGAACGGGAGGCATGGGATCTCCTGGGCATCAAGTTCAGCGGCCACCCGAACTTGCGGCGTATCTTGCTGCCGCCAACCTGGCAGGGCCATCCACTACGCAAAGAATATCCCGCTCGTGCGACCGAAGTCGGCCCACTGCACATTGCAGAGCAGGAAATCATCGAGGACGAAAAGGCCCTGGAGTTCGATCCAACAGCGTGGGGGTTGCCAGAGGAAGACCCGGACCAGGACAGTGAGTATCTGTTTCTGAACCTGGGACCGCACCACACCGGTACACACGGTCCCGTTCGCTATGTGTTGCAGCTCGACGGAGAAGAAATCCGCAACGTGGTACCGGACATCGGCTTCCACCACCGGGGGGTCGAAAAAATGGCGGAGCGTCAGACCTGGCATACCTATCGTCCCTACACCGATCGCGTCGATTACCTGGCTGGCGTCACGCACAGCCTCGCCTATCTCCTGGCGGTGGAAAAACTGGCCGGTATTATGGTTCCTGCTCGCGCCCAGGTCATCCGCGTCATGCTGGCTGAACTCTTCCGCCTCGCCAGTCATCTGGTCTGGTTGGGTACGTTTGCCGCTGACGTGGGAGCCATATCGCCCGTCTTTTTCACCTTCTCTGACCGTGAACGCATCTTCGACATCGTGGAGGCCATTACCGGCGGGCGTATGCACCCCGCTTTCTTCCGCATTGGCGGCATCGCGCTGGACCTGCCGCAGGGCTGGGACCGGCTCGTCAAGGATTTCTTGGTCTATCTGCCGAAACGGCTCCAGGAATACGATCGGGTTATCGTGCGCAACCGCATTTTCCAGGCACGCACCAAAGGAGTGGGCACTTACACTACTGCCGAGGCTATCGAGTGGGGCGTCACAGGGGCAGGCTTGCGCTCGACTGGCCTGGCATGGGATTTTCGCAAAAAACGGCCTTATTCCGGCTACGAGCAGTTCGAGTTTGACATCCCGTTTGGCGTTCACGGCGATTGCTACGACAGGACCATCGTGCGCATGGAGGAAATGCGCCAAAGCCTGCGCATCATCAAGCAATGTGTCCAGCATATGCCGGATGGCCCCTACCAGGCCGAGCACCCGCTGGCTACCCCACCTCCGAAAGAGCGCACGCTTTACGACATCGAAACGCTCATCAACCATTTTGTGAACGTGGCCTGGGGACCGGTCATCCCAACAGGCGAGGCATACCAAGGTATCGAGGGCACTAAAGGCAACGTCGGCTACTACCTGATCAGTGATGGCGGCATCCACGCCTATCGCTGCCGGATTCGTACGCCATCCTTCCCCCATCTGCAAATGGTCCCACTGATCAGCACGCGCGGAGCCATGATCGCCGACTTCCTGGCGATTTTGGGCGCGGTGGATTACGTGCTGGCAGATGTGGATCGCTGAGTGAGGAACTAACCAATGATGACACCACAAGATCGACGGGAGATCGAAGCTCTTTTGCATACGTATCCCACGCGCCAAGCGGTCGCGCTGGAAGCGCTAAAAATCGTTCAACGCCGTCAGCGCTGGGTGTCGGATGACGATCTGCGCGATGTGGCTGCCCTTTTAGAAATGACACCTGCCGAACTGGATGGGGTCGCAACCTTTTACAGCCAGGTCTTTCGCCAGCCAGTGGGCGAGCACGTCATTCGCTTATGCGACAGCGTCAGTTGCTGGATCATGGGGGAAATCGCCTTGCAAGAGCGCCTGAGCCAACTGCTGGGCATCCGAACTGGCGAAACCACCCCCGACGGGCGCTTCACCTGGCTGCCGGTCAGTTGTCTGGGTGTCTGCGAGCAGGCCCCCGCTATGATGCTCGATGACACATTGTACACGCAGCTTACACCAGAGGATTTGGAGGCTATCGTGCAGCGTTACGTTCAGGAAGGGTCTCGATGAAGACAGAACGCCCGCTCACGCAACACATACGCGCAGATGGTCTGGCACTCAACCTCCGCGAATACGAAGCGACGGGAGGCTACCAGGGGCTACGCACCACATTGCAAATGGAGCAGCATCAAGTCACTAAAACGATCCAGGATTCCACGCTGTGGGGGCGGGGCGGGGCCGGTTTTGGCACCGGGCGCAAGTGGAGCTTCGTCCCAGACAAGGATCTTCACAAACGGCATATCTTTCCCAACGAGATAGTCGTTATGATCGAGGAGCCAGCAGTGTGGGATAACGCCCTGGCCGGATTCACGACCGGTGTCAAGTGGGGCTTTATGCCCAAGGGCGAATATGCCACCTCACCGACCTATCTGGTCGCCAATGCCGACGAGATGGAAGCTGGTGTCTTCAAAGACCGTGTGCTGTTGGAGGGCAACCCGCACCAATTGATCGAGGGCATGATCATCGCCGCTTACGCCGTCCGCGCTGACACAGCTTTTATCTTTTTGCGTTGGGCCTACAAAGAAGCTGCCCAGCGCATCGAAAAGGCGCTCGCCGAGGCACGGCAGGCCAACTACTTAGGCGAGCACATCCTGGGGACAGATTTTAGTCTCGATATCCACTTGCACATCAGTGCCGGGCGCTATATCTGTGGTGAGGCGACGGCATTGCTCAACTCGCTGGAAGGTCGCCGTCCGACGCCACGCGCCAAACCGCCGCACACCGCTACGGTTGGCTTGTGGGGACGGCCCACTGTTGTCAACAATGTCGAGACTTTATCCAACGTGCCACACATTCTCCGCAACGGCGTGGATTGGTACAAGGCCCTGAGCTACACTGCTGAGGGCGGCACCAAACTATATGGCGTCAGTGGTCGGGTCAAGCGGCCCGGCTGGTGGGAGTTGCCGATGGGCACCACCGCGCGAGAGATCGTGCAGGAGCACGCTGGCGGTATGCTGGATGGATACCAGTTACGCGGTTTTCTGCCCGGTGGCGCTTCAACCGACTTTTTGCTGGCCGAGCACCTGGACGTGCGCATGGACCTCAAATCGGTGGCCGCACTCGGCAGCCGCCTGGGGACAGGCACAATGATCATCCTAGATGACAAGACCTGTCCAGTGAGTATGACGGCAAACCTGATGCACTTCTTCGCCCGCGAGTCCTGCGGCTGGTGTACCCCTTGTCGCGATGGGTTGCCCTGGACAGCCAAAGTATTGGATGCCCTTGAGGCTGGTCAGGGCCGCCCGGAGGATATCGACCGTCTCCAGAAACATGCCCATTTGATCGGCAGTCCCGACAGCACGTTCTGCCCCTTGGCACCCGGAGCGATGGAACCTCTGCAAAGCGCGCTCCAATACTTCGCAGAGGACTTCCAAGAACACGTCCGCCAACAACGCTGCCCGTGGCACTGAGAGGCCTCCACTCATGGTAACGATTTATATTGAAGGCAAACCGTATCAGGTCCCAGAGGACCATAACCTTCTTCAAGCCTGTCTCAGCTTAGGGTTCGATTTACCCTATTTCTGTTGGCATCCTGCCCTGGGATCGGCAGGTGCCTGCCGCCAGTGCGCCGTCAAGCAGTTCAAGGACGTAGACGACACCCAGGGCCGCATCGTCATGGCCTGCATGACTCCGGCGGCGGAGAGCACGCGCATCTCCATTGACGATCCCGAAGCCAGGGAGTTCCGGGCTGCGGTCATCGAGTGGCTGATGGTGAACCATCCCCATGATTGCCCGATCTGCGACGAGGGCGGCGAGTGTCACCTGCAAGACATGACGGTGATGAGCGGGCATGTCAACCGCGAATACCGCTTCCCCAAGCGCACCTATCGCAACCAGGACCTCGGTCCCTTTATCGGGCACGAAATGAACCGCTGCATCGCCTGTTATCGCTGCGTGCGTTTCTACCAGGATTATGCGGGCGGGCGTGACTTCAACGTCACCGGCGCGCGTGACCATGTGTACTTCGGGCGCTTTGAGGATGGGCCTTTCGAGAGCGAGTTCAGCGGCAACCTGGTGGAGATTTGCCCCACCGGCGTTTTCACCGACAAAACCTTGCATCGCCACTACACGCGCAAATGGGATTTGCAGACGGCCCCCTCCATCTGCGTGTTGTGCGGGGCAGGCTGCAACACCATCCCCGGCGAGCGGTACGGAACGTTGCGCCGCATCCGCAATCGTTACCATCACGAGGTCAACGGTTATTTCCTGTGTGACCGGGGGCGCTATGGTTATGAGTTCGTCAACGACGAACGCAGGCTGCGGCAGGCGACGCGCCGCGCGCGCCAGGGCGACCACGCCGAGACGCTCTCGCCAGCCCAGGCGGTGGCAGAGTTGGCGGCACTGGCTGCCCGGCGGGAGCGGCTCATCGGCATCGGCTCGCCGCGCGCGTCGCTAGAAGCCAACTTTGCCCTGCGTGCCCTGGTGGGGGCCGAGCGCTTTTCCACCGGCCTACCGGCGCAGCAGGCTGGCCTCCTAGACCTGATCCTCGATGTCTTGCGCAATGGCCCGGTCCGCTCTCCATCGATCAGAGACATTGCGCAGGCCGACGCCGTGCTTGTGCTGGGGGAGGACGTTACTCAAGTGACGCCCCGCGTGGCCTTGGCGCTGCGCCAAGCGGTGCGCCAGGAACCCCTTCGAGAACTCGCTGAATTGCATATTCCCCTCTGGCAGGATGCCGGTATCAGGGAAGCTATCCAGGACGAGCGAGGCCCGTTGTTTATCGCTGCCGTGCACGCTACCCACCTCGACGACGTGGCGACGCTGACGTATCGCGCCGCGCCAGACGACTTGGCGCGGCTGGGCTTCGCCGTTGCCCATCTGCTGGACACGCAAGCGCCGGACGTGGACGACCTGACGGCAGAGCAACGTCTGATAGCAGAGGCCATCGCTGCCGACTTGCAGGCGGCAGAACGTCCACTGGTCGTTACAGGGGTGACACACGGCAACCGTGCTCTGGTACAGGCTGCCGCTAACGTAGCCCTGGCATTGTGCAACGCAGAACGCGCAGCTAGTTTGGCCTGCCTGGTGCCTGAGAGCAATTCCATCGGGCTGGCGATGATGGGCGGAATGAACCTCAACGCCGCGCTCCAGTATGTGCAGGAGGGGCAAGCGGATACCGTGATTATTCTGGAAAATGATCTGCACCGGCGTATGGAAACAGTGGCTATTGCATCCCTGCTGGCTGATCGGCGTGTCGTCGTGCTGGACTATCTGGAGAACGAGATCACCCAAATCGCCGATCTGTTCTTGCCGACTGCCACGTTCGCCGAGTGCAGCGGCACGCTGGTCAATTACGAAGGGCGCGCCCAACGTTTCTTCCAGGTCTTTGAGCCAGCGGGCGATGTGCGGCCAGCCCACCGTTGGTTATTCGAAGCCATGAACACGGGCCGAGAGAATGACTCGGAAACCTGGGAGCACCTCGACACCATCGCAAAGACCCTAGCACAAGCAATGCCTCAGTTTGCCCCGCTCCTGTCGGATGTGCCGTTGGTGGCACTGGGCATGAAGATTCCGCGACAATCACCGCGCCACAGCGGGCGTACAGCCATCCACGCCGACCAGGATGTCAATGTGCCGCGACCGCCCCAGGACCCCGATTCGCCGCTGTCATTCTCGATGGAGGGCTTTGAAGGGCAGCCGCCTGCCGCGTTGATCCCACGTTACTGGGCACCGGGCTGGAACTCGGTACAGGCGCTCAACAAATTTCAGCAAGAGGTCGGTGGCCCGCTGCGGGGCGGCGACCCCGGACAACGGCTGCTCGAAGCACCGGCCTCCCCACGCCAGACGTATTCAGGAAGCGCCCCGTCGGCTTTTCGCCCGCGTGCCGAGCAATGGCTGCTCGTGCCGATCCATCACATTTTTGGCTCTGAACCGTTGAGCTTGTTGACGCCGGGCATCGCCGCGTTAGCGCCGCACCCTTACCTAGCGTTGAACCCCGCCGATGCGGCCAAGCTGGGGCTGGTGGAAGGGGAGACGGCTTTGCTGGACAATGGGAACTCCCTGCCTGTCAAGCTACTGCCCTCGCTGCCACAAGGTGTGGCCGGACTGCCGGTAGGATTGGCAGCCCGTGAGAGCATGGGCACGTATTCGAGTCTGCGAAGCGCGAAACGAGCGAACGGCAGCGCGGAAAGTGATTGAGATAGCGTGATGAACGAGACGCTCAGGAGTATGCTGATCATTGTCAGCATGTTGGTCGCCCCCCTGTTGATCGCCGCTGCCAACATTTTTATCGAACGCCGCCTGCTGGCCCTCTGGCAGGATCGCATCGGGCCGAACCGTGCCGGGCCGTTTGGCCTACTACAAGTCATGGCGGACATGATCAAAATCTTCACCAAAGAGGATTGGATTCCGCCCTTTGCCGACAGACCGCTGTTTATTCTCGCCCCTGCCCTGGCGATGTCCACGGTGCTGCTTTCCTTTGCCGTGATTCCGGTTGCGCCGGGCGTCAGCGTGGTCGATCTCAATATCGGACTGCTCTTCTTCTTGGGGATGTCTTCGCTGGGCGCTTATAGCACGGTGCTGGCCGGTTGGTCTTCGAACAACAAATACGCGCTGCTGGGCGGCCTGCGCGCTGCCGCCCAGATGCTGAGTTACGAAGTCTTTATGGGTCTTTCTTTGTTGGGCGTGGCGCTGCTGGCTGGCTCATTCAACCTCGGCGAGATCGTCGAAGCCCAGCGCCAGGTGTGGTTTGTCATCCCCCAGTTTCTCGGTTTTGTCATCTTCTTCATCGCCGGTCTGGCTGAGACGCACCGCACTCCCTTTGACCTGACCGAAGCAGATAGCGAGTTGGTTGCCGGTTTTCACACCGAGTATTCGGGCATGAAATTCGGCATGTTCTTTGTGGGCGAGTACATGGGGATCACGCTGATCTCTGCGCTGATCACGACGCTCTTTTTCGGCGGCTGGTATGGTCCTGTCTTGCCACCGGTGATCTGGTTTTTGCTCAAGACTTTCATCTTCATCGCTGTGTTCATCCTGATGCGTGCCAGCCTGCCACGCCCGCGCTATGACCAGTTGATGGCGTTGGGCTGGAAGGTGTTGCTACCCCTGTCGCTGCTCAACTTGGTGATCACGGCAGGCATCGCGCTGGCGACCAACGGATAGCAACGGGAGGCATTTGTGTTTTCGATTTTGCGCTCTATCTGGCTGATTTTCACCCACGCCATCCGTCCGCGCGAGACGGTGTCCTACCCGGAGCAACAGCCTTATGCTCCGCCACGCTTCCGGGGGCGCATCGTCCTGACACGCGACCCGGACAGGCAGGAACGTTGTGTTGCCTGCTACCTGTGTTCGGCGGTCTGTCCGACCGACTGTATCGCCATACAGGGCGCAGTGGCGGAAGATGGCCGCCACTACCCTGCTGTATTCCGCATCAACTTCGCCCGTTGTATCTATTGCGGTTTCTGTGAAGAGGCCTGCCCCACGCTGGCGATCCAATTGACGCCGGACGCCGAAATGGGAGAATACCGGCGGCATGACCTGGTTTACGAAAAAGACGACCTGCTCATCGACGGCCCTGGTAAATATCCAGATTACAACTTTTATCGTGAGGCCGGGCTGGCTATCCAGGGGAAAGACAAAGGCGAGGGGGAGAACGAGGCTCCGCCGGTGGATGTGCATGGGCTACTGCCATGACCGGTGCAACCTGGGAGAACAAGAAGCTATGAACGTGGCATTCTATATCAGCGCCGTGATTGCCGTCCTGGCGACCCTCGCGGCCATCAGTCGGCGGGAAGCGATTCACGCCCTGGTTTATTTCGTGGTGTCACTGCTGGCGGCTGCGGTGGCGTTCCTGGTGCTGGGTGCGCCCTTTGCAGCGGCGCTGGAGGTCATCACCTACGTCGGAGCAATAATGGTCATGTTCCTGTTTGTCATCATGACCATGGTTCCGGATACCCGCACCAACGGAGACCACCCCCGCGTCAAGAGGCGGTCGTGGCTCGTCCCGCTTTTG
>JARRJX010000030.1:0-15596 GCA_037388645.1 Chloroflexota bacterium | reverse complement strand
CCCACAAATCGAACTCATGTGCTAGCGAACAGATGTGTTTACCTGGCACGTGGGTCTTCCGATATGCCTGAAGGAGGCATTATGCCTAAAGGGAAGCTTTCTGCCCGGCAGGAGGCCATTCTAGAGTTCATTGCGGAGTTCTTCGACGAACAGGGCTTTCCCCCCACCATCCGCGAGATCGGCACCGCCTGCAACATCTCGTCGACCTCGGTCGTCAACTACAACCTGGACAAGCTGGAGCGTGAGGGATACCTGACCCGCTCCCGCGAGGTCTCGCGCGGGCTGCGGCTCACCGGGCCGCTGGCTGCTCCCGGCCTGGTGCGCGTCCCGCTGGTGGGCCGGATCGTGGCTGGTGAGCCTGCGCCGGTGCCCGCCGGTGACTTCGGCATCCTGGGCGCGGACGAGGCCATCGAGCTGACCCGCGACATCGTCACCGAGAGCGACGACCTGTTCGCCCTGGAAGTCAAAGGCGACTCGATGATCGACGATCTGATCAAGGACGGCGACATCGTCATCATGCGTCCGCACCTCAACTGGCACAACGGCGATACCGTCGCGGTGTGGCTGACCGACAAGGAAGAGACCACCCTCAAGCGCATCTACAAGGAAAAGGGTGGCCGCATCCGCTTGCAGCCCGCCAACCCCACGATGGAGCCGATCTACATCGACGACCCGGCGAGCGTGCAGGTGCAGGGGCGCGTGGTGGCGGTCGTTCGCCAGATGTAATCCGTTCTGCTGCTGGCGCAGGTCTCAGTTTAGCCGTTACATAGATAATCAACACGCGAGGCGCTTTCGCCCTCGACGGTGGCTCGTTTGTTCACCCGGTTCTACAACCGGGTTTTTTGCGTCGTATGGGTCTCAATCTGCGTATCACATAGTAGACTGTCGTCATTCCAGCCTATGAGGATGCGCCGATGAACCAGCGACGCCTGCCTATCGCTCAACTGATTCTCGTCCTTATCTGCGTTCCTGTGTTCCTGGCATTGGCGATCCCCTCGGCCTGGCTGCTGGCGTTCGCTCAGTCGTGGCGGGGGCGCGGGCTGGCCGGGCTGGGACTGGCGCTTGCGATCTTTCCCTCAGCCCTGCTCATCGGGTGGATTGCGGCTCAAAAAGGTAGGGCGGCGGCGCGATTCTGGCATCGCTTCGCGGTGGGACTGGGGGTGGCGATCCTCGCTCTGGGTCTTGCACTGCTGCTCACCACGCCGACCGGCTACCCCCGCGCTGACTCCCCTGTCTCCCACCAATTCGTCGGGGAGAGGCGCTTTCCCCGCTTCACACCCACCAACCTCATCCCCGAAGTCGAGCAGGTGAACGCCGGATTCTGGGCAGCGGCCTTGCTCGATCCCTACATCGACTGGGCGCAGAAGCGAGAGGTGTCCGCCTACACGTTCGACCTGTACCGCGAGATGGAGCGGGACCCGGATTTCCGCGCCCTTGGCTCGGCGATGGGCTGGGCGTATACCGACCTACAGGGCTTTCCACCTGACGTGGGGCACTATTATCTCTACGTACCGGAGAATCGCCCGCCTGGCCCCCTGCCTGCGATCGTGTACCTGCATGGCGCAGCGGGTAATTTCAAGTCATACACCTGGGCATGGTCGCGCCTGGCCGAGGAGCAGGGTTACGTCATCATCGCGCCCAGCTTTGGCTTTGGCGACTGGCGACAGCCGGGCGGCGTCGACGCTGTTTTGAACGCCCTGGACGACGCCGAGCAGATCGTTGCGCTTGACCCGGCTCGAATCTACCTGGCCGGGCTGTCGAACGGTGGGTATGGGGTATCAGGCCCCCGAACGCTTCCGCGGCCTGATTTTCCTCTCCCCAGGTATGCCAATCGAGATTATCGGCAGCCCCGATTTCCACAACAGGTGGGCCAGCCGCCCGGTTCTGGTCATGGCGGGCGGGCAGGATCGCCGTATTTCTCTTGCCTATGTCGACCAGCGGGTGGCGCTCCTGGAGTCGGGCGGTGTCGACGTGACCTATATCACCTATCCCGACGCCGATCACTTTCTTTTCTTCGACGAGCTTGACGACGTGCTGGGGGGAATTGAGGCGTGGCTGGAAGAAGAGTAGCCCCCTCAGTATTTGATCCCGACCAGCTCAACCGCGTCGATCTGGTCCCAGCCGCCCGCACTGGTGGACTGGTCAAGCGTGATCGTCACCACGTTGCCCGCGTAGTCCGCGCTGGCGATCGGGATGGTCAGGATCGACGGGCACTGGGGAGCGAGCTGGGGCACGCTCTGAAAGACGATGTGCACCCCGCCCATGAGGTCGGTAATCGTCACCTGTGTGATGAAGCCGGGGTTGAACGTCTGGTGGATGTCGATCTCGGTGGGGGTGACCAACTGGCCGAAGTACAGAGTCAGGATACCGACGCTGTTCGGGGACAGGGTTGCCCAGGCGGTGGGGAAGTCGCCGCAGGAGTCGGTATTGGGCGGGCCAATGACCTGCACCGCCCCGTAATCCAGCTCCCCCAACTGGCTGTCGGCCTGCGCCGAGGCGGCCCACTGGCGCACCTCCTGCGCACCGGCCAGCGAGAGCGTCGGCGCGGCGACGGTAGCCGCCGATTCAATCGGGGTGCGGGTCAGGTTGGCAGTGAAGGTGGGGACGGACAGGCTGGCCTGCGTGCTGGCCGCGTCGATCGTCGGCTGGATAAGCTCCGGGCTGATGCCTGCCTGATCGCGCGAGAGCACGAAGTAGATACCTACCAGGACAGCCAGGCCTAGCGCAAACGGCCAGACCCGGCTGAGTATATCCCGCAGTTGGTCGATTAACTCGGCCAGCATGTCCCTCCCAAAGGCGCGGTTTTAAGCCAATGATTGGAGCGCGTATTCGACGCTCTGCTCCGGCTTGATGTTGATCTGGGCATCAACGATCCGCCCTTCCTCGTCGATGACGTAGTGGCTGCGGATCGTGCCCATGTACGTCTTGCCGTACTTAGACTTCTCACCCCACGCCCCGTATTGGTCGATGATGTGGTGATCTTCATCAACCAGCAGGGTAAAGGGCAGGTCGTACTTGGTCTTAAACTTCTGGTGGCTGGCGACTCCGTCCGTGCTGACGCCCAGCACCACGGCGTTGCGCTCCTCGATCTCCAGGTAGTTATCCCGAAAGCCGCACGCCTGCGTGGTGCAGCCCGGCGTGTCGTCCTTGGGATAAAAATACAACACAACCCGCTTCCCACGAAAGTCGCTCAGCCGTACTGTCTCCCCGGTGTCGGTCGTGGCTTCAAAGTCGGGGGCCATATCGCCGATCTTCAGTGCTTCACCCATCTCTGTCTATCTCCCTATATTCTGCCAACTCAACTCTACTGACTCAATTGATTCTACTGTTAGTGGTCACGATGATCCAGGCGAAATTCAGGGCAAATTTCGCCTGGGCTAGATCACCCAGACCTCCGTCTGTGGATCGGAGAGCCAGCGTCCGCCCTCCGGCGTGACGAGCACGTTCTCTTCCTGCCCAACGTAGCCGTAGCCTTCCACCTCGACACCCAGCTCGATCGCGAAGACGTTCCCCGCCTCGATCACCCCCATCGGCGTGTCGCCGTACCGCTCCCAGCGAGGCCCCAGCACGGTCGAGCCGTCGTGGGCGGCGCGCCCGACGTGGTGCCCGAAGGCGTGCTGGTATTCGGGATAGCCCGCCTCGACAATCGCCGTGCGGGCGGCGGCATCGACCTGCCAGCCCTGCGCGCCCGGCACGAGCGCCTCCAGCCCGGCCTGAAGCGCCCCCCGCACCACCTCAAACCCCTGCCGGACGGCGTGCGGCGGCGCGTCGTCCTCGTCGCGGCGCACGTACCACACCCGCTGCAAATCGGCGCAGTAATCGTCCTGCCTGACACCGAAATCCATGTGCACCAGCGCGCCCGGCTTGATCACGTACTGGACCATCGGCCCGGCGTGTCCGATCGGCGAGGACGGCCCGGCGGAGACGGTCGGGCAGTAGTCCGCCTCCCAGGCAGTGTCCAGCCGCTGCTCCTGGCAGAGGTCGTGCACAAAGGAGGCGACCTCGACCTCGCTCATCCCTGGCCGGGCGAACTCGCCCACCTGGTAGAAGATCGCCAGGGTGGTCTCGATCGCTGCCTGGATGCGCTCGACCTCCAGGTGAGATTTGCGCCCACGCAGCGCCGCGATCACCGGCTCGGCGGAGACGAAACGCTCGGCCAGGTCGGTGTCGATCAGGTAGCGCTGTAAAAGCAGCATCAGGCCGTGCGCCAGGCCGTCGGCGGCCACGTCGCTCTCCGAGTAATTCAAGGCCAGCGTCTGCGGGTCGATCTGGAGCAGGACACTCAACAGGCTCTCACGGATGCCTTCGACGTAGGGGATGATCGTGGTGTAGCCCCCCACCGCCTCGACGTTTTCCATGTCGTGCTTGCCGACAATCGCGATCCGCTGGTTGTCCCGCGTGACGATGAAAGCCGACTGCCACACCATGTCGAGGCCCAGGATCAGGTCGAGCGAGGGGTCAGGGCTGAGGGCGGTTTCGCGGACGAAGGTCAGCCAGGCATCGATCCCCAGCTCGTCGAGGATCGCGGCGGCCTGGTCGAGCTTTTCACGGACGAGGCGTGAGTTATCCGGCATCGTATCTCCTCTCTGGTCGATGGATCACAAACGGCGATTGCATTGCAGGATTCTGTGGCTGCTCGCCTGGGAAATCGTTTTGCGCCCTCACCCGCTCCCGGCGAGCACGCGCCGGATCGCCGCCTCGGATGGCACGCCCGCCAGGCCGACGCGGGTCACCGAGTCGCTGGCGATCCGGGTGGCGAATTGGGCCGCCGCGAGCGGGTCGCGGGTGGCCTTCAGGCGGATGAGAAAAGCCGTCGCAAAAATATCCCCCGAACCGGTCGCATCCCGTTCCGAGACGCGCGGCGCGGGGATGTCGATTTCCCGCCCCTCCATATAGAGTGTACATCCAATTTGGCCGCGCGTCACCACCTGAATGGCCGTCTGGCGGGCATAGGCGCGCGCCAGCGCTTCGTCGTGACCGACGTCCTCGATACTGTAGATCACCGCCCCGGCAAGCGGCGCGACCCGCTCGACGCCCTCCCAAGGGGTGAAGCTGACCCGCCCTGCCTCGTCCCAGCGGCGCATCCAGCCCTGCGGCGTGATCCCCAGCAGGGAATCGGGAAAGCGGCCCGCCATCGCCGGATCGACCTCGCCGACCAGCGGGCCGAGGTGGACGATTGGGGCGGCGCGCCAGGCCGCCGGGATCTGCTCGTAATGGAGGGGGGCGGCCCGCTCGTGCACGATCTGCTGCCGCCCGCGGGGGGTAGAGATGTTCTCAAAGGTGGTGGCCCGCTCGGTGGGGATGCATACCCTCTCGACCCCCTCCAGCGGGCCGAGGAAAGGCCGCATCGAGCCGGGCACGCTGGTCAGCACCCCTACCCGTTGGCCCAGGGCGCGCGCGGTCAGCGCCCCAAACGTCACCGTGCCGCCCAGCCGGGGGCCTTCCGGCGTCAGGTCGGTGGTGACGTGCCCGATCAGGAGGTAGTCGATCTCCATGATTCTCGCTACCAAAAAGGGGCGCAGCGCGCCCCTTCGA
The DNA here is from genome assembly GCA_037388645.1 of Chloroflexota bacterium. Lineage (GTDB taxonomy): Bacteria > Chloroflexota > Anaerolineae > Aggregatilineales > UBA3940 > JARRJX01. The sequence goes on along the minus strand of JARRJX010000030.1, from coordinate 10,061 downwards.
TTCGTCAGTATGACCCTGTCACTGGTTGCCGTACGACCGGACGGGGATGATCGTGATGCGACGCTGGTCGCCCATCCCGATGCTCTCCGTCTCGACGTTCTGGTCGTCGCGCAGGGTGATGTGAATGATGCGTCGCTCGTTGGGAGGCATCGGGTCGAGCGTGATCGTGCGGCCCTGCCGGATGGCCCGCTCGGCCATCTGGCGCGCCATCCGGCGCAGAGTCGATTCGCGCCGGTTCTTGTAGCCCTCCACGTCGACCACGATGTTCGCCCGCCGCTGGAGCTTCCGGCTGCACACCAGCCGCGTAATGAACTGGAGCGCGTTGAGCGTCTCGCCGTGCCGCCCGATCAGCACGCCCAGGTCGCGCCCACGCACGTCCAACACCCAGGGCGGCTCTTCGTCGGCGGAGGCAGCCTGGGCGCGGCGCATGTAGATGTCGGCGTTCACCTGCATCAGCTCAAGCAGCTCACCCAGCGCCTCGCGGGCGGCAGCGGAGACGTCGTCACCGCCGTCTTCGCTGATATACTCCTGGTCCTCTTCGAAGGATTCGTACTCCTCAAAGGACTCGTCTTCTTCATCCTCTTCTTCCACGTAGACATCGTCGTCGTAATCGTCGTAGAACTCATCCGACTCATACTCCTCATCCGCGGCCACGGGCTGGGCGGGTTCCTCTCGCCCGGCGGACGGCGTGGGAGGCGCAGGCGGGGGCGTTGGAGGAGGCGGCGCGGGCCGGCGCAGCGGGGTGAGCCGCACGACGGCCTCTGAGCTGCTGCCGCCGGACAGGGTGCCGCCCCCTTCGTCTATAATCTCGATGATAACGTCATTGCGAGTCAGCCCCAACTCGGACAACCCTTTTTCGATGGCGTCCTGCAAGGTAGGGCCGCTTACATCCACGTAACGGGGAGGGTCGTTCTCGTTCATCTAGAACCTCTTTATAAGTACCCGGTACTGGCCGGGTAAAGTAACAGCGCACCGAGCAGCGGATCGCTGGTAAAGCCCGTCCCGTACTTATCCGGGATAACAGTGCGTATAGAATGAACAGGTTATGGTTTTCTATGGCTACCGTCTGACCGCGATCCACCGGAGCGGGGCCTGCTCTTGGTATCGGCCTGCGGAAGCCCCGCCAGGTTGAAGGATCCATCCTCCGTCCCGAACAGGTTCTTCAGGCTGGCTTTGCCCAGCACCACATATTGTAACGTCCCGATCACGTTCGAGACGATCCAGTAGATCGACAGGCCGGATGGGAACGTCAGCGAGAACCACCCGATCATCAGCGGCATGGTGAACAGCATCGTGCGGCTCATCTGTGCCTGCTGCGGGTCGGGGTTGGGTGGCGTCAGCAGCCGCTGCTGCAAGAATGTGGTGGCGACAACCAGGATGGGAAGGATCGGGTAGGGGTCGGGGGCGGAGAGGTCTAACCACAGGAAGCGGCTGTGCAATGGGATCAGGCTGGCCGCGTTAGGCAGCCAGGCGGGAACATGACTGTAAATGTGCTGTGACAGGTTGATCAGCTGCAGCGGCGTGGCCGCCAACGTCCGGGTGATTGCCTGGTACAGCCCGATCAAGACCGGGAACTGGATCAGCGAGGGCAGACATCCGCCCAGCGGACTGACTCCCTTCTCCCGGTACAGCTCCATCTGCTTCTTCTGCAGGGTCTCCGGGTCGCCTTTGTGCTTTTCCTGGAGCTTCTTAAGCTCCGGCTGAACCTCCTGCATGGCCTGGGAGGAGCGCAGCTGCTGCATGGTCAAAGGGAAAACCAGCAGGCGGATAACCCCGGTCAGGATCAGGATCGCAAAGAAGTAGCTGTTCCCAAACAGGCCATACAGCCAGATCATGGCGTTGACCATTGGGTTAAGGATAAGCGTGCTCCAGAGATTCATGGTAATTTCTTCCTGGCCTGTTTATCTGGGCGGAACCTAGGCGTCAGTCGACGGGTTAAAGTCCCACTGTTCCAGTAAAGTGTCGCTGCTAAACGCATACAGGGGACTGTTGCCCTGGTCCGCACCGACCAGGATCAGATCGCCCAGCAAAACCGGCGGCGCATAGATCGGGATGGGCCTGACGTCTTCGCCGGTTGGAACGACCAGGAATCGCGTGGGAAAGGTCGCGGTCAGGCTGGCGGGCGTGTCGATCAGCGTGCCGTCCCCGACGTTGAGCTTGTAGATGTGCGAATCGCCGGATGTCACGTAGACCACCCGCTCTCCGCTGGCGCTCTCCGCCAACGCGGGCGTCCCGACGACCGGCCCTTCGGCATCATAACCCCAGGCGAGCGAGCCATCCTCCAGGTGCAGCGCAAAGATGTGCCCGTCCAGGTCGCCGCCGATCGCCAGCCCACTCACCTCATCGACGAGCGGGCTGCCCCACACCCAGTTGGACGCTTCATACGTCCACTTGACGGTCTGGGTGGCGGTATCCAACGCATAGACCTTGTTGTTAAAGCTGCCGAAGTATAACACCCCGTTGTGCAAAGTGGGCGTGCCCACCATCGCGCCTATCGTCTCTTCGTGGTCGCCGCCGTTCGGGAACTGCCAGCGCAGGCCGCCGGTTTTTGCGTCCAGCGCGTAAAGGTGTCGATCTAACGAGGTGACATACACCGTATCCCCATCCAGCAGCGGGGACGACCAGATGTCACGATCGGCGGTGAACTGCCACGCCTCGGCCCCCGAATCGCGGTCGAGGGCATACACCCCGCCGTTTACCGCGCCAACGTACACCAGGCCATCGCCGACGGTTGCCCCGCCGATAACGCGCGCGCTGCCGGTCGGGTACGACCAGACCTCGCTCCCGCTTTCGCGGTTAAGGGCATACACCGTCCCCGAATAGTCGGCGACGATGACAAGATCGCCGTCCACCGCTGGCGTGGCGTAGAAGTTCTTGTTGCGGACAGGTTCTGCCGGGAAAGCCCACAGCGCCCTGCCGGTTCCCGGGTCAATGGCGTAGACGCCTGGGCCGTAGGCCAGATAGATTGTGCCGTCTGACGTGTTGATCCCCGGCCAGCTAGAGCCAGCCAACAGGGTGCGCGACCCGCCACTGCATCCGGTGAGCACCACGGCCAGCAGGATCAGGGCCGGGATAAATGTGAACAGGGGGACTCGTCTTGTGGTCAAAAATGGAACTCCTCAGGGACGGGGTCGTAACCGCCGGGATGAAAAGGATGGCAGCGCGAGATTCGCTTGATCGCCAGCCAGCCCCCCTTGAAGAAGCCAAACCGCTCGATCGCATCATAACTGTAATGCGAACAAGTTGGCTCATAACGGCAGGATGGGGGAAGGAGCGGTGATAACGTTAACTGGTACAGGCGGATCAGCGCCATGGCTACATATTTCATCAGATCGTCTCAAGCACAGCTACTACACATTACGTACGGGTCGCTCGCCGGTTGCTGGCGAGCAAGCCAGCCTGGTGACACAGGCTGACCAACATCTCCTCAAGCTCTTGAAAGGTCGCCTCGGCGGCTGGTGGGTGGGCGATGGTGACCACGTCGTAGCCTTCCGTCAGGTGGGGCAGCAGGTTTCGAACGGCAGCGCGCAGTCGGCGTTTGACCCGGTTGCGCACCACCGCAGCGCCGACCGAGCGGCTCGCCACGAATCCATACCGGCTGTGGGGAAGTCCTGAGGGTAAGACGCTGAGGGAGATCAGCTTCCCGCGCCATCGTCGGCCTGACTGCCGGACGGCATAGAAATCCTGCGAACGCTTCAAACGGAGGTGTGGCGGGAGCATCTTCCCATCTGCACAGACCGGCCAGCGGCGCTAGGATTTCCAGTTGACCTTTTTCACATGGTTCGGTGAAACGGACAGCCGCTTGCGTCCCTTGGCGCGCCTAGCTTGCAGCACGGAGCGCCCCCCGCGTGTTTTCATGCGGCGGCGGAAGCCATGTACCCGCGCACGGCGACGTTTCTTGGGCTGGTAAGTGCGCTTTGGCATACGAACATCTTCTCCAGGTTCAAAATTGACGCCCCGTTAATGCGGGGCGAGGGTTATACAAGCTGGTTTGGATCAAGTGGGAAGATTATAGCGCGGGCCGGTAAGATGGGCAAAAGCTGTGGACGTAGGGGGCAACCACACCAGACTCTTGTGATATGATTGAAAGATGCCGTCCATCCAGGACACGGCTGTGACGACGCTGGACGGGCAAAAATCGCAGGCGAACGACCTGGCAGGACGGACCTTTCTGGAAATGGAGCGACCCAGTGGATTACCCTGGCATTATCCCCCTCGAAGCGATCCGCGCGGCGCGGGAGCGCCTCGCCGGGGGCGCGCTGCGCACCCCGCTCGTCCCGCTCAACCTCCCCGACGCGCCAGCCGAGATATACCTGAAGCTGGAAAACCTCCAGCCGGTCGGCTCCTTCAAGCTGCGCGGGGCGGGTAATGCGCTGCACGCAGCGGGCGAAGACCGGCTGCGCCGGGGTGTCTGGACGGCCAGCACCGGCAACATGGCGATGGCGGTGGCCTGGTACGCCCGCCGCCTGGGGGCCGCCTGCACGGTCGTCGTGCCGGATACCGCCTCCGAGCTGAAGCTTGACGCGATCAGGAGCCTGGGTGGGGACGTGCTCAAAGTGCCCTGGTCGACCTATTTTGAGGCCCAGATCACCTGGCAGCACGAGGGGATGGACGGGCTGTTCGTCCACCCCTTTGCCGCCCCGGAGGTGATAGCCGGGAACGGCACCATCGCCCTGGAGATTCTGGAAGACCTGCCCGACGTGGAGGCGATCCTCGTCTCGTACGGTGGGGGCGGGCTGAGCGGCGGGATTGGCTCCGCGCTGCGCGCGCTCAAGCCCAACGTCAGGTTGATCGCCTGCGAGGTGGAGACCGGTGCGCCGCTGGGGCCGTCGCTGGCAAAAGGCGAGCCGGTGACCGTGCCGCACAGCCCCAGCTTCGTCGACGCGATCGGATCGCCCAGGGTGTTTGAACAGATGTGGCTGCTCAGCCAGCAGCTTATCGACGACTCGCTGGCGATCGGGCTGGCCGAGGCAGCGGAGGCGATCCGGCTGCTGGTGGAGCGTAATCACGTGGTGGCCGAGGGCGCGGGAGCGCTGCCAGTGGCCGCCGCGCTCTCTGGGCAGGCCGGAGGCGGCAAGGTCGTATGCGTCGTCTCCGGTGGAAATATCGACCGGAACAAACTGCTGGCCGTTTTGCGGGGGGATATTCCCCAAACTGGGTTATAATAGGTCACGATGCGCAGCAGGACCCCGTTCCGATAACACGTAACCTTAACCGCGCCAAGGAAATGAGTCCGCATCAGGGCGTGCCAATGAAGGCCTATACCCTCGAATATACCGAGAGCCCGAAGCTCATCTCGCTCCGCCGACTTACCTATTTGCTGGGGCGGAACTGGCACATGCTGGCTGTCGTCATCTCAATCACGCTGGTGGGGGCATACGTCCTGGGCAGGCTGCTGCCCCCGCTTTACCGCGCAACGACGACCATTCAAGTCCTGTCTGCCGGGGCGGAGGAGCCGGACGAAGATGAGGGGATGTTCCTCGCCCTGCAAGGGCAGACCGCTGCTTCGCTCGTCACCATCCGCACCAACATGGCCGTCGTGCGGGATCGGCTGGGCCTCAATACGGACGTCGCCACGCTGACGAAACAGGTCGACGTCGCCTGGAACGCCGAGTCCGAGCAGATCGAGATCGCCGTGGAGTACAATGACCCGAATCAAGCCGCTGCTATCGCCAACATGGTCGCCGACATGCTCCTGGAACAGAACGCCGCCAGGAACGGAGACGCCTTTGTCCTCACACAGATCGGGGCAGCCGCCCCTCCCCAGGCTTCGCGGCGGCCCTGGCTGCTGTACAATTTAATCGGGGCGGGCACAATTGGGCTGCTGGCCGGTGGAGCGGTGGTGCTGGCTAAGGAGACGACCGACAACACCATCAGAACCCCATACGACATCGTACCCCGCACCGGGCTGCGCCTGCTGGGGATCATCACGCCGATCGACAGCGCGCTGTCCTCCCCGGTCGTCGTCGCCGCCCCTCATTCTCCCGCCGCATCGGCGTTCCGCTCGCTCTACAGCGCAATCAAAGAGATCGGCGAAGACCGGCCCATCAACACCCTGATGGTCACCAGCCCGACCCCCCAGGAAGGGAAGTCGACGGTTGCCACCAACCTGGCCGCCGTGATGGCCCTGGCCGGACAGCGGGTGCTGCTCATCGACGCCGACCTACGACTGCCCACCCTGCATAAGAAGCTTTCGATCAGCAACGAGGCCGGGGTCAGCAACCTGTATAATCGGCCCCTGGGCCATCTGTCGCAACTGGTGAAGCCAACCCCGATGCCGGGGCTGGACGTGCTGACCGCTGGCCCGATCCAGCCCAACCCGGCGCGCCTGCTGGATTCCGAGCGCATCTTGCAGATTCTATACTGCGCCCAGCGCCAATACGAGGTAGTCGTGGTGGACTCCCCACCGATACTGGCCGTCGCCGATGCACTGATCCTGGCCCGCCACGTCGATGGCGTGTTGTTCGTCGTCCGGGCAGGGAAAACCACTCAACAGGCGGGCAAGCAGGCGCTCGCCCAGATCCGGCAGCTTGACGCCGAGCTGATCGGAGTCGTGCTCAACGATCTGAAGCTGAGGGAGGCGCGTCTGTGGCACAGCTTGCATGGTGAGTTCGTCGCACCACCTGCCAGCAGCCTGCCCAGCTGGCGAGACAGACAGCGCCAGAGCAGCAAGCCCCCTTCCTATGAGGTAGTGCGAAGGGCGCGGCAGGCTGCCTATCTGGAAGCCTTGAACCGGACGGACAGCGAGTTCGAGCAAAGGCGCATCATCGTCGAGATGAAGGAGGCCCATCTGTTACGTGGGATGAATCTATGGGCTGCTGACCTGTCCGGTATTCGGCTGCCTTACGCCGACCTCAGGGAGACGAACCTCGGCATGGCTAACCTTCAAGGGGCATCGCTGGCGGGCGTCGACCTGCGTAATGCGAGCCTGGGCGTGGCGAACCTGCAAATGGCAGACCTGCGCTCCGCCAGCCTGTCCGATGCATCCCTGGGTTACATCGACTTACAGGATGCAGACCTGTCCGAGGCCGATCTCACCTGCGCGAACCTGGCGCACGCCAACCTGAAGGGCACCAACCTGCGGTATGCCAATTTGAGCGGGGCGGTGCTTGACAATGCCGAGCTGGATAGGCACACCTGCCTGCCCGATGGCACGTATTGGGCTTCCGACGTCGACATGGCGCGTTTTACCAACCCCAAGCACCCCGATTTCTGGCACATCGGCCAGGTTGCAGAACTGTCACCGCCGGACTTCACCCCTGACTAAGCACATGGCGCGCGTAATCAGCGAAGCCTCCTCGCGCCAGAACCAGATCGCCAAGTGGCTGGCGCGCGGGTGCTGTCGGGCTGGATGTCTCAGTAAATGATCTCGATGCTGTGATCGACTACCTGGAGGTCGGGGCGGTGCTGCTCGATCCAGGCAACGACGTTGTTCAGCACGCGGTCGGCGTGGGCCGAGTGGGTGGAGATGACCGCCACCCCGATGGCCGCCGACTGCCACACGTCGTGGAAATCGACCTCGCCGCAGGAGACGTTGAACTCCTTGTGCAGCCGGGCGATCAGGCTCTTCAGGCTGCTGCGCTTCTCTTTGAGCGACCGCGCGCCGGGCAGGTGAAGCTCGATGACGGTTACCCCGATGACCATGCGCCGCATTGTACCACAAATGCCCCCGAAAAATGTCACGTTAGCGCCAGCGATCGCTCCTGATCGGCTCGCTTCCCCTGTGTTGGACGACCGGCGCTGACCTCGATGTGCTACAATCAGATCGAACGCGTACATGGATTGTGAGGAGCATCCATCATGCTCACCAGAAAAGCCACGCTGGGCGAGCGGCTCGACCGTCTGACCGCCCCCGGCGAGCTGTATACGGTCGTCGACGAGGCCGACAAGCGGATTCGCTGCACGGCCTGCGGCCACCGCTGCCTGATCAAAGACGGCAGGCGCGGCATCTGCCAGGTGCGCTTCAACCAGGGCGGGGTGCTGCGTGTGCCGGATGGCTACGTGGCCGCGCTGCAAGTCGACCCGGTTGAGAAGAAGCCCTTCTTCCACGTCCTACCCGGCTCGAACGCGCTCAGCTTTGGCATGCTGGGCTGTGACTTTCACTGCGATTTCTGCCAGAACTGGCTGAGCTCCCAGGCCCTGCGCGACGAGGCGGCGAGCACCCGCGCCGACCCGGTCTCCGCCCCGGCGCTGGTCGACCTGGCGCGGGCCTATCACTCCCGCAGCATTGCCAGCACCTACAACGAGCCGCTGATCACCACCGAGTGGGCGGTCAAGGTGTTCAAGCAGGCACGCGAGGCTGGCCTGAAGACGCTCTACGTTTCCAACGGCAACGCCACCCCGGAGGCGCTCGACTACCTCGCCCCCTGGCTGGATGGCTACAAGGTCGACCTCAAGACGATGAGCGACGCCAACTACCGAAAGATCATCGGCGGCGTGCTCCAACACGTGCTCGATACGATCCGGTGGGTGCACGAGCGTGGCATCTGGCTGGAGGTCGTCACCCTAGTGATCCCCGGCATGAACGACAGCATCGAGGAGCTGTGGGACGCCGCCCGCTACATCCGCTCCATCTCGCCGGATATCCCCTGGCACGTCACCGCCTTCCGCCCCGAATACAAGATGACCGATCGAGGCCCCACTCCGGCAGCGACCCTGCTCCGGGCTGCCGAGATCGGCGAGGAGGCGGGCCTCCACTACGTCTACACCGGCAACCTGCCGGGACGCACCAAAAATTGGGAGGATACGCGCTGCCCCAACTGCCAGGCGACCGTGATCAGGCGGGTTGGCTTCCAGGTGCTCGCCAACACGATCACCGCCGAGGGAGCCTGCCCGGCCTGTGGAACGCCGATCCCCGGCATGTGGGGCTGAGCGGGGTTGTGTAACACCGATCAGTGAGTTAGACTCGAAACGTGTAGGGTTGTTAGAATGCCAGGGGCTTTTGGATAACTTGAAGAAAGGCAGGTAGTGCTCATGGCGGACGAAGAACGACAGATAATCATTCCGCGCTACAAAATGATCACGACCTTCGACATCATTCCTTCCACTCAGGAAGGCTACTACCAGTTTATCCTGGGTGAGATGGTTCCTGCCCTGCAAGAGATGGGCGTCTATATGACCGAGGCATGGCACACGGCCTACGGAGCCTATCCGCTGCGCATGGTGAGCTTTGTGACCGAGGACCTTGACACCATCGAGGAACTGCTGGGCAGCGAACGCTGGAGTGAGCTGGAGAGCCGCCTGCTCTCGTATGTCGAGAACTACACCCGCACTGTGGTCACCTACCGCCAGGGGTTCCAGTTCATTCGTAACCCCAACTGATCACCTGAGTGAGAAAGTGAAAGCCCGCCTCACTGGCGGGCTTTTTGCTTACGGGTACAAAGTAAGCTGAAGTGTTCCTTTACCGCCTGCCGCTAAACCAGTTGGTGATCAGCAGCAGCAAGACTGCGCCGCCAAAGGCGACCAGCAGGCTGCGGATGCTGAACCCGGTGAGGCCCACGTCGCCGAACAGGTTCATGATGAACCCACCGATTATGCCACCCAGCACGCCGACGATCAGGTTGGCAAAGAAGCCCATCGAGCGGTTGCGGCCTACAGCGATGCTCGCCAGCCACCCGGCCACGGCACCGATAATTATCCAGGCAAGTATTCCCACGTCAGTTTCCTCCCTTGGTGCATGTCAAAAATTGGACAAACATTCTCGCTAATAGATACGCGAATTAAGCCTGGAAAGTTGCAGAGAGGCAGCGTTCGCGGTTTATCCCTCCCCGGCAAACAGCCGGGAGAAGCCCGGATAAGGCCGCAGGGGGATCAATTCGAAGTCGATCAGCCCGGCCCGGACTAACGGCAGCGAATCAAGCGCGGCCCGTGCCTCGTCCAGGCTGGCGCATTCGAGCACTAGGACGGCTTCGCTCCGGTCGGCGCGGAAATACAGCTCCCGGATCAGGCCCTCCTGATAGAGCGCCCACACCCGCTCCGCCTCCGCTTTGAGATACGGGGCAAAATCGTCTTCCGTATGGCCGGGAAGCTCCTGCTCCAACGCCAGGATTTTCATCGTTCCG
>JARRJX010000029.1:0-10197 GCA_037388645.1 Chloroflexota bacterium | reverse complement strand
TCCGTCTCGATGCTCGTCGTCGGCTCCCCAATGCGCTCATCCGCATCCACGATGAGCCTGAGCACAGTATAAGATTCTGTTAATAACTGATAGGTATGCTGACTCAGGGATAAAAGCCACCTTGAGCCGTTCTCACGGCAGCACCTCAGCTGCCGGGTCCACGGCGCAGTTCTGTATCTAAAGGCAAACGGACGTTCCCATGACATCAACGCGAGGCCGTGATGCCCTGCTGGGCGCAGCAGCCGGTCTGGTTGGCGGGCTGGCGTTTGGCTGGGCGTTGCAGGCCAACGACATGATGGCGGACAGCCTCGGTCTGATCGGGCTGACCACCCTGGGCGGGGGCACGGTTGTCCACTTCTTGATATCCGCCCTGGTCGGCGCTGGCTTCGGCGTGATTTTCGGCCAGCCGGGCGAGAGCTTCGCCGCGACGATCAGCAGCGGCGTCCTGTACGGGCTACTGTGGTGGGTGCTGGGGCCACTCACGCTGGCCCCGCTGCTGATGGGCCATTGGCCAACCTGGGCCTTAAGCGAGGCGGGGACCGCCTTCTTCAACGTCGTCGGGCACGCCCTCTATGGCGGCGTGCTGGGCCTGAGCTTCCACGCCCTCAGCGCCGCCTATGCGCGGTGGCGTCCGCCCGATGCAGGCGAGCGGCGGGCATCCGCTCCCCCTGCCCGCCACGTCGTCATCCTCGGCGGCGGGTTCGCCGGGGTGAGCGCCGCCCAGCGCCTCGCGCAGCTCACCGCCCGCGACCAGAGCATCGAGGTCACGCTGGTCAGCCAGAGCAACTACCTGCTGTTCACGCCGATGCTGGCCGAGGTTGCCTCCAGCGCCCTGCAAGCCCAGCACATCAGCGCGCCGATCCGGGCCGCCTCGCCGCGCACGCGGTTTCTGCGCGCGGCGGTTGAGGCGATCGACACGGAGAGCCAGACGGTGCGCGTTTACGCCGGGCATAACCTGCCCTCTGAGACGCTCGCCTACGACCACGTGGTGCTGGCGTTAGGCTCCATCCCGGATTACCGGGGGCTGCCGGGCCTGGAGGAGCACGCCTTCACCCTGAAGACTCTCGAAGACGCGATGCGCCTGCGCAACCACGTCATCTCGCTGTTGGAGCGGGCCGATGTGGAGCCTGACCCGGCGGAGCGGCAGCGGCAGCTGACCTTCGTCGTGGCCGGGGGCGGCTTCGCGGGCACGGAGACGGTCGCCGAGTTGTTCGACCTCGCTCACGACGTCCTGCGCTATTACCCGCGGATCGACCCGGCGGAGCTGCGATTCATGCTGGTGCACTCGCGCGACCGGATTCTGCCGGAATTGAGCCACGCGCTGGGCGTTTACTCGCAGGGGAAGCTGGAAGACCGGGGGATTCGGTGCGTGTTGAACGCGCGCGTCGCAGAAGCGACAGCGGAGGCCGTCGTCCTCCAGGATGGCCGGACGATTGACACTCGCACCCTGGTCTGGACGGCGGGCAACCAACCCAACCCCCTGCTGGCGACCCTGCCCCACGAGCTTAACCGGCGCGGCGCGATCGTCACCGACGAGACGATGCGGGTGGTGGGCGTCGACGACGTCTGGGCGGTGGGCGACTGCGCCCAGATTCCAGACCCGCATCACGAGGGGGAGTTCTATCCGCCGACCGCTCAACACGCCCTGCGCCAGGGCAAGGTCGTCGCGGAGAACGTTGTGGCCGCCTTAAAAGGGCGTGCGCCGAAGCCGTTCCGCTTCAGGACGCTCGGCCTGCTGGTGGCGCTGGGCCACCGCACCGGGGCAGCGGAGATACAGGGCCGCCGCTTTTCCGGGCTGCTGGCCTGGCTGCTGTGGCGCAGCATTTACCTGAGCAAGCTGCCCGGCCTGGAGAAGAAGGTGCGCGTCATGCTGGACTGGACGATTGACCTGTTCTTCCCGCGTGACATCGTGCTCACGGTCGACACGTCCGTCCTCGCTCGATCCGGGCAGGAGGCGGCGGACACCGGCGCTGACCCGTATTGAGACTATTATAGGGTGGACGTGACGTTATGGAACAACCCAAAACCACCAGGAATTGGCTCTTGTGGGGCGCGATCGCCGGGGTGATCGGCAGCCTGGCGTTCCAGTTGGCCGCTGCCGGGATGCCCGGCGAACCTGCTTTCACGCCGGGGGGGCTGATCGCGCAGACGCTGATCGGGGCGGCGGGTGGGGCCGGGTTCGGCCTCCTGATGTCGCGGCAGCGGCCAGGAGCGGGCGAGATGCTGCTGTGGGGCACGACGTTCGGCCTGCTGTGGTGGCTGTTCGGGGCGCTCACCCTCGTGCCGCTCATCCAGGAAGGGACAATCACCTGGGACGTGCACGCCGCGCAAGACCACCTGCCCGCCATGCTGGGGTCTTTGCTCTACGGAATCATCGTCGGCTTGGTGCTCGCGGTGCTGTGGCGGCGGGTGGAGCCGGATAGGGCACCCCTTCGCGGGCCGCTCGTGCGGGGGGCCGTGGCCGGGCTGCTGGGTGGGTGGCTGCTGGGCACTTTTCTGAATGCGCAGAACGAGCTGATGGCGATGAACGCCGTGATGCCTGAGATGATGGAAAGCCACACCCCGGCGACCGCCTGGCTGATCACGCTGCTGATCGGGCTGCTGGCAGGCGGCATCTTCGCCTGGCTGTACCCTCACCCGTTCGACGGGTCGGGCGCGGCCCTGATGCGGGGCAGTGTCTACGGGTTTGTCTGGTGGGTGGTGGGCGCTCAGACGCTGGCCCCCTTCCTCAGCGGGGAGAGCCCGGCCTGGGCGCTCGGCGCGGTGCGTGATGACTTCGCCACACTGCCTGCCTATCTCCTGTTTGGGGCCGGGATGGCGTTGATCTACCAATGGCTGGACCGGATCGTGCATCTGTTATTCGCCGACGACCTGGGACGCCACGATCAGGAGGGGATAGGCACACAGGGTCTGCGCGCCCTGGGGCGTGGGATGCTGGCGGGCCTTGTTGGCGGGCTGCTGTTCACGCTGGTCATGGCGCGGGTCGGCTTCCTGCCGGGCGTCGCCAGCCTGGTCGGCTCAACCTCGCTGGTGACCGGCCTGATCGTTCACCTGCTGATCGCCAGCGTGATCGGGGTGAGCTACAGCCTGCTCTTCCGGCTCCAGAGCTACGACCTGGGATCGGCGCTGGGGTGGGGCGTGTCCTACGGGTTCTTCTGGTGGGTGCTCGGCTCGCTGACCCTGATGCCGGTGCTGTTGGGCGAGCCGCCCCAGTGGACGGTCTCGGCTGCCGCCGACGCCTTCCCCGCGCTGGTCGGCCACCTCGCCTACGGCGCTGGCCTGGGGGCAGCCATCTACCTGCTGGAAGAGCGCGGCATCCCCTGGTGGCTGTCGCGCAGCGAGGTGGAAGCCGCCCGGATCGCGCGCCGCCAGGAACAGATATTGACCTCCGCCCCGGCGATCTGGGTGCTGGTCGTGGTGATCGCGCTAACCCTGCCCGCCATCCTGGGGATGTGAGCATCGACAATCATCCGCCCTGATGGCAGCGCGGTGATCCCGATGCCCATGCAGCGCAGAACGACCCAATCCATCTGACCGCATACCCGGCCCTGACGTGAGAGCCTCTAATCAAAATCCGCGGGCAGCGTGGGGTCCTGCGAGAGCACGTACAGCCGCCTGATCTGTCCCGCCGTGACCCGCATCACCGAAAGCTCCGGCAGGTCGTCCACCGGGAAGAAGCCCACCCCATCCGTCTCGATGCTGGTCGTCGGCTCCCCGCCGGTCAGCTCGCACAGGAAAAACATCTTGAACACGTGGTACATATAGAACGTGTGCCCGTGTCGAGGGTGGCGGTGGTCGTAGACGGCCAGCAGGCGCACCGCATGGCACTTGTACCCGGCCTCCTCGCGCACCTCGCGTACCACTCCCTCCGAGGGTGGCTCGCCCACGTCCGCCCAGCCGCCGGGCAGCGTCCAGCCGCCGTCCGAAACCTCCCGCACCAGCAGCACCTTATCGCCCTTGAAGATCGCCGCCCGCATGTCGACCTTGGGGGTGGCGTAGCCGCTGTCGTGGGCGAACAGGTCGACGATCTCCTCCGTCTCACCGCCCGCGTGCGCGGCGGTGATCTCCGCCGCGATCCCCCGAATCTGCTCGTAACGCTCCTTGTCGAAGGGGTTTTCTGCGTAGAACAGCCCTGTCTGCGCGATGGCGGCGAGCCGCTGCGTCCAGTCCAACCAATCAGGCATCGTCTGTGTCCTTTACGTCGATCGCAGGAGGTTCGCCACAGTCATACAGGGCGAACCTCCCGTTAAAGAGTCAGTTGATGGGTGTCTGGTCCCGGCTAGCTCTACGATCCATCTTCACCCTCTCCACCTTCCGGCGTTGCGGTCGGGGTCGGGGTGGGCGCGGTGAGCGGCGGGTCGGTCAGGAACCCCAACAGCGAGCTGAGCGCGGAGGACGACACCAGGTGCACCTCCGGCTGGCCGGGAAGCCCCACGTAGTACGACGTCCCGGCGGGGTTCTGCTCCCCCACGTACAGCGTGTAGTCGTTGCCCGCGCTCGTGCTGAACTCGATCGTATAGTGCGGATCGTCCCCCAACCCGTAGGTCGAGAGCGCCTCCACCTGGCTGAGCGTGCGCGTCGGCGTGAGGCTCGCCAGTTGTCCCGCTGCCGAGAGGATGCGCGTCGCGTCGGGCACCAGCTCCTGCGCCCCGCCGCCGGTTTCCTCGCCCTCCCCCGCTGCCTCCGGCGTGGGGGTGGGTGTCAGCTCCGGCATCTCGTCGATCGTCCAGGCCAGCGAGCTGTCCTCCGAGCCGGTCGCCTGGAAGACCGCGCCCGTCTGGTTGTCGACCAGCCGGACGAAAGTCACCGAGCTGAACACCTCGCTTGGGAAAAGCGGCCCAGGCTGGTCGGCCAGGTCGACGGTGAGGTCGTTCTCCTCGCTGCCACCGCCCAGGTCGACGAAACGCAGCACCAGCACCACCCCGACGAACAGCAGCAGGATGACGCCGACGACGATCAGCCGTCTTTGCAGGTTGCCCATCTCCGCCTCCTCTCGTCTAGCGGCGCTGCCGCCGGGCGAGCCACACTGCTCCACCGGCGACGACCAGCAGCAGCGGGGCCAGGCAAACCGACGCGATGGACATGATCACCAGTCCCGCCTGCGAGAAGGGCTTGTCGATCGTCCGGTTGCCGACGTCCGGCCCCGGCAGGTCGATCAGGCTCTCGCTCTCGGTCAGCCAGTTGGCGGCGTTGATCAGGAACTCGCCGTTCCCATAGGCGGGCTGGTTGAAGGAGTCGTTCGACGCGAAGTCCGCGTCGCCCACCACCACGATCCGCGCCCCGCTGTCCGGGTCCTCGCCGCTCACGCCCAGCGTCAGCGGGCCAGGGATGTCCTGATCGTCCAGCGCGAGTCCGCCGTAAGGGTCGGTCTCGCCCCAGGACGCGCCCTGCTGGCTGGAGGTGTAGAGCAGCGGCGTCAGCGAGAGGGCCTCCTGCATGGCGCTGTCGATCGTGATGCTGCGTGCCAGCACCATAAACATGCGTAGCTGCGAGTCGTTCAGCGGCTGGGTGATCGGCGACGAAGGATTGTAGTTGTAGATCACGGGCGTCACCTGGTCGAACACGCTCGCCGTGTACAGGTCGACCGCCACGTCGTCGTCCAGCGTGATCCCCCACGCGCTGCTCAGGTAGTTGGTCAGCGCGTCGTTGGCCGAGTGTCCGCGCGTCGTGACGGTGTTCTCCCCCGTATCCAGGTTCCAGATACGGGCTGTGCCGTCCCGGCTCCCCGTGACCACCAGCTCGCCGTTCGGGGAGACCTCCACCGCCTGGATCATGTCCTCGTGGCCGGTGAGCACCTCCTCGTCGTCCGCCGCCGCCTCTGTGAGGGAGTGGACGTGCAGCGAGGCGTCGCCCAGCGCGAACACGCCGGTATCCGCGTCGATCACGTCGAAGGTGACGATCCCCTGGTCAGGGTACAGGCTGCTCGTGGAACCCTCGCCGCTTGCCACGTCGACCACGCCCAGCGTGCCGTCCACGCTGGTGGTGTAGACCGACTTGCCATCCGTCGAGAAGCTGATCCCCAGCGCCAGGGCAGAGTGCAAAGACACGTCAACCAGTTGGTCGCCGTTGGTCGCATCCCACACGTACGTGCCCGACGTAACGCCGCCGCTGGCCGTGTTCCGCGCGCCGGTCGCCGCCAGCATCGAGCCGTCCGGCGAGAAGTCCGCCGCGAAGAGCGGCACCGAAGTCAGGATCGGCGCGTAGCTCACCAGCTCGTAGTTATTCGTATCCCAGATGTTGACCACCTGGTCCTGTCCCACGCTCGCCAGCAGGTCGCCATCCGGCGAGTACTCCAGGTCGCTGACCGCGTCGGTCTGGCCGGGGAGCTGGGCCATCTCGTCGCCGCTCTCGGCGTCCCAAACCCGCACCGTGCCGTCCGCGCCAGAGGTCGCGATCTCGTTCCCGTCGGGGGAGAAGGCGACGTTTATCACGCTGCCGTTGTGGCCGGTCAGGGAGAGCACTTCGTCGCCGCTCTCGGTGTCCCAGACCTTCGCCGTGCCGTCCGCGCCCGCCGAGGCGAACAGGTTGCCGTCCGCGTTGAAGGCCACGTCCAGCACGCCGTTGCCCAGCGACCCGCCGCCGGTGCCCGGATCGCTCATCACGAACAGCGAGCCGCCCCCGTCCAGGTAGGCGGCCAGCGCGTCGACCTCCGGCTGGGCGAACTGGCTCGTCGGGCCGGGGATGATCACCAGGTCGGCGTCATCCGGCACGCTCTCCGTCTCCAGCAGGTTGAGCGTCTCGACCTCGAAGTTGGCGTTCGTCAGCGCCTGATCGGCCTGCCGGTAGCCCTCGCCAGCCCCATCGATGATGCTGCGCTCGCCGTGTCCGGTGATCACGTACGCCTTGCGCGGCTCGCCGGAGAGCACCCGCACCAGCGCCCCGGTCAGCTCGCGCTCGCTGGCGGAGTTGGCCTCGGCGGTGTTGTCCCCGCTCTGGAAGACCAGCACCCCGGTGCGCGTCACGCCCAGTTGCCCGGCCAGGCCGGGGTTGGCGTCCGGGTCGATGAATTCGTAGGTCAGCTTGCCGTTGCTGTAGCGGCGGTAGTTGTCCAGCCAGACCTTGGCGTCCTCTTCCGCCCCCTGCGCGTAGAAGCCGGTCACGTGGACGTCCTGATCCAGCGACTCCAACAACTGGATCGTCTGCTCGGAAGGCTGGTATTTCTGGGCCTCGGTCAGGTCCCAGGGTGGAAGGTCCGCCGAGCGCAGCAGGATGTAGAGCGCCACGACGAAGGCGACAAACACCAGGCTCAGCAGCCAGGTGGTCAGCGCGTACTGCCCGGTGCGCCCGGTCACCATCTGGACGATGTCTTCCGGGTCGAGCAGCACGTAGCCTGCCAGCCCCAGGATAGTCACCCCCAGCGCAACGTAGCTGACGGTGGTGAAACGATTCTGCGGTGTGGCGAGCAGCGCCACGACCATCACAATTAACGCAACAGCCGCCACGCCCAGCACGATCCAGCGCAGCAGGTCGCGGTTGATTCGTACGTCATTCACGCCCGCCACCTCCTCGTTCCAAGTATCTGTGTGGCGATAAACAGGGACAGCACCATGATCCCGACGAAATAGCCGATGTCCAGCGGACTGACCAGCCCCCGGCTGAGCATGGTATCGTGGTAGTGGCTTTGCAGGGTGAGCTCGGTCAGCACGTCTGAGATCACCGCTCCACTGACCAGGCTCACGAAGGCGTCTGACAGCCACATCGTGATCAGCACCGCCATCCCGATCATGAACGCCACCAGTTGGTACTGGGACAGGGATGAGGTGAGGATGCCAATCGCCAGCACCGCCCCGGCCAGCAGCCAGATGCCCAGGTACCCGGCCAGAATCAGGCCGGTGTCGGGCGTGCCCCGCCAGAGTAAGATCAGCGGGTAGGGGACGGTCAGCAGGATGAAGATCGTCAGCACCCCCCACGAGCCGAGCCACTTACCGACGATGATCTCCCAATCCCGCACCGGCGCGGTGAACAGCAGCTCGTGGGTGCCGGTGCGTATCTCCTCGGAGACCATCCGCATCGTGATCGCCGGGGCGATGAAGATCAGCAGGAAGGCCATCGAGCCTAACACCGAGGTCATGCTCGGCACGGCTAAGCCGCTGTTATAGTTGTTCATCGCAAAGGAGAAGAACAGACCGGCGAAGAACAGCCAGCCTGCTCCGATGAAGTACACGATGGGTGAGATGAAGAAGAGTGAGAACTCGTGCTTAAAGATCACCCACAACGTCTGTAGAGAACGGCCTACCTCGCTCACGCTGCTTCTCCCTCCTCTTCCACCGCCGCCTTCTCAAACATCTCTTCGTCTGTGGTCAGCTCCAGGAAGATGTCTTCCAGCGACATCTGGAGTGAGCGCAGCTCCAGCAAATCCCAGGCGTGGTTCACGATCGTGGCTGCCACGGCGGGGCGCGCGTCGTTCTCCCGGCTGGCCGTCACCTCCTCCCCCTGCTCGGTGGCGTAGGTGTTGGCCACGCTGTCCAGGTCGTTGAGCGCGGCGGCCACTTCGCTGGGCGGCGCGTTGCCCACCCGCACGAAGAAGCGCATCGCCCCTTCCAGGCGGCCTGCCAGGCTCTCCGGACTGTCCTCCGCCACGATCTCGCCCTTGTTGATGATCAGGATGCGCGAGCACAACTGGCTGACCTCGGAGAGGATGTGCGTGCTGAGCAGCACCGTGCGGTCGCTGCCCAGCGAGCGGATCAGCTCGCGCACCTCGCGCACCTGGCGCGGGTCGAGGCCGATCGTCGGCTCGTCTAAGATCAATACCTCTGGGCTGTGCACCAGCGCCTGGGCCAGCCCCACCCGCTGGTGCATACCCTTCGACAGGCTGGTGATCAGGCTGTCCGACCGGTCGATCATGTCGACCATCTCCAGCACCTCGTCCACCCGATCCGCCCGCCCGGAGCCGCGCATGCCGTGCAGCCCGGCCATGTAGTCCACGTAGCGCCAGCGACCCGCCGCCGCGCCTCCAGCGACTCCTCGAAGACGTCGAACCCCGCCACCGACGCGCTGCCCGCGCTGGGCGGCATGTAGCCGGTGAGGATGCGCATCGTGGTCGTCTTGCCCGCCCCGTTCGGGCCGAGAAAACCGATGATCTCGCCCGCGTCGGCGTGGAAGGACAGGCTGTTGATCGCCCTGAAGTCGCCGTAATACTTGGTAAGCCCCTCGACTAATATCATTGAGCCTCCAAATCAAGCATCTCGTCTCAACTTATCCCTGGGTACATGAAAAACGCTAGAGCCTTGCCGGTGCGTAACGCAGCGATCTCTTACCGGCTCTGCATCAAGCGCAGGGGGAATAATATACCTGAGCGAATGCCTTGTCAAACGTGGGGGGCACTCGCAGAGGGGCGCTCATACCTGGCCGGTCTGTGCGCCCGTCCCCTTAAATTATGATACAATGCCCATGCACACATTTCCATCATGATTCGTAGGCAGACCCAAGCCCAAAGGGGCGCAAGCCCAGGCAGGGCCGACCACGGGCCGATTACCGGTCGGAAAGGGGTTTCCAGGGGCTGCCATTCATCACCACACGACAGGGAGCGCACCATGATTGGCCGTACTTTAGGCAGTTATCGCATCGTCGAGCGGATCGGCAGAGGCGGCATGGCGTCCGTCTATAAAGCCTACGACCCCGGCACCGATCGTTACGTCGCCCTCAAGGTCCTCCCGGAGCACATGGCCGACGACCCGCAGTTCCTGGCGCGCTTCGAGCGCGAGGCGAAGGCCATCGCCCGCCTGGAGCACCCCCGCATCCTGCCCGTGCACGCCTTCGGCGAGGAGGAGGGGACCACCTACCTGGTGATGCGCTACCTGCCCACCGGCACCCTGGCCGAATACATCTACCAGAGGCCGCTCCCCCTGGAGGAGGCCTCCCGGATTCTCACCCAGATCGCCGAAGGGCTGGATTACGCCCACCTGCGCGGCGTCCTGCACCGCGACGTCAAGCCCAGCAACGTGCTGCTCGACGAGAATGGCAACGCCTACCTGACCGATTTCGGCATCGCCAAGATCGTCGAGGCGAACGCCCAGTTGACTGGCACGGGCACCCTGCTGGGCACGCCCGCTTACATGTCGCCTGAGCAGTGCATGGGCTCGCGCGATCTCACCGAGGCCACCGACATCTATTCGCTGGGCATCGTGACCTACGAGATGCTCGTCGGGCACACCCCTTTCGAGGCGGAGACGCCCATCGCCGTGATCCACATGCAGT
>JARRJX010000028.1:0-8994 GCA_037388645.1 Chloroflexota bacterium | reverse complement strand
AGGACGCGCCAGAGACCAACCCTATACTTGGCCTCGCCATATAGTGGCTCAGGCAGAGTCTTCGTTTTCGCACCGCCTTCTTGTAAGCATCCGTTTCCCGGTTCGTCAGTTTTTCAGTTTCCAGTCAGGAAAGCAGCGACCCCGCAATGGTGGAGCCGTTGTGTTGTGCATAGGGATGGGCTATCAGCCTTTTTCGCGCCGCTGATCCAACGCCGCGCCGATAGCAATGCCCAACGCCATGCCTACTCCGATGCCCAGGGCGAGGTTATCGAAAATGGCGAGGCCCAGCGCAACGCCCAGCCCCGCGCCAATCGCGATCCCCAGCCCGATGTTACTGTCCGACGGTAATTGTTGAGTCACTTCCATCTCCTTATTTAAGCTCTCAACCGATGGTGTGAGGGGATACGTTACTCAGAATCGGAGGGCGGTGGTGTTTTCTGGTAGCGAGCCTGAATTGCCAACCCGATGGCCAGCCCCAACACCATTCCACTTCCTGCGCCGATGGCGAAGTTATCGAAGATTGTCAGGCCCAGCACCACGCCAAATGCCAGGCCGATCGCCAATCCCAACCCGATGTAGTTTGTCTGTGGCTGCTGCTCGGACACATCAACACTCCCTCGTAAATAGATTCATGCGCCTAGTATATCAAGGATTAACGACGGGCTGACCCCTCACCTAGTGGGGGATTCAGTGGTCGGCACCGGATCGGATGCAGAGAGCAGCGCACCGACGACAAAGACGCGTACAGACTAGCGTCCTGCAGAATCGCACGCACTCAGAATGCCCGGTCCTCGACCTGACGGGCCGCGTTTTTTCATGCTCACTTTGGGGATTCATAAAAGTACCTATCCGTGAGTCCGCGCCGGGTGAAATCGGTGCGAGTCTCGGATTGGTACCAGCAGCTACGGTCTGATCAAACGGGCTTTAAGGCGCGGCGACAAACCCCAGCAGCGCCCCATCTGCGCCACCCGCGCCGAGCAGCCAGCCCCGGTCATCCAATTGGGCCAGGCCCTCCCACTGGCGCGGCTCCTCGGCCAGTCGAAGCTGAATCATGCCACCGGCCAGCTCAATCCCCGATTCGGAATAGCGCAGCGCGACCAGCCGCGCGACCCCCTCGGATTGACTGTGGGTCAGCCCCATGCCATACGCTCCGAACAGGTCATCAGCCAGGCGTGGCCCTGGGCTGATGGGCGGTTGGTTAGTGTTGAGCACCCAGAACAGGCCGTTGGCGTCGGGCTGAGACACGTCGGTGATCCGGTAGCCAATAGGTGGGAAGGGGATGGTCGTCTCGTCGCCCTCGGCAGGGAAGACGTGAGCGACCGGCTCATACACCACCGTTGGGTCGTCGATCTCGTGGATCGTCACCACCGACTCGCCGACGGTGAAGACCGACTCGCCGTTGTAGTTCATCACCGGCGACTGAGGCGGGATGCGGGTCATCGTCTCCGGGTCGAGCGTCACCCGGCTGAGATCGGGCGCGATCGCGCCGCGCACCAGCCAGGTCATCTGCCAGGGCACCTCCCAGACCTCCCCACGCAGGATCACGGCTACCTGGTCGCCTGCAAAGGCGATCCCCTCGAAGCCCTCGAAGCGGGGGACGAGGCCCTCCACCCCGCCGGTATCAAAAGCGATCGAAGGCGCGTAGAGCGGGCCGCGCAGGTTCCCATCCAGGTAGGCGGCGATGGTGGATTTGGGCAGCGCGTAAACCCGGCCCTCACCGGTCAGCATGATCAGCGTATCGCCGTGCCAGCTCATGCCCGATATGATCCGATCCCCCACGGCCAGCGCCCCGGAGAGCGGAATCTCCTGCACCGGGAACTCAGGCGGCAGCCCGCAAATCTCGTCCATGTGCGCCGCCCGGCCAATGACCGCGCTGCCCACGTTGACCGGGATGCCGGTTGGCCCCACCTTGAGGAAGACATCGCGGTAATCGGCCACCCCCACCTGGGCGGCCACCCCTTCCAGCTCTGGCAGGGTGAAGGCCCAGGGCGGGCCGTTGACCGGCACGTCGACCCACGGCCCCTCCGGGTCGGGCGCGGCCAGCAGGCGGATGAAGTAACGCGGAGGGATCACCGTCGGCTCGGTGTTCCAGGTCATGATCCCGTCCGCCGAGAAGCCGTCGTATGGCTCGCAGACTTCGCTCAGCCACAGTTCAGGATGGGGTGGAGGGTCCAGGGCGTAAGCCTGCCCGGCGGGGAAAGCGCCAACCAGCGCGATCAACAGCGCCAGGCCAAGGGGGAGAATGTGCCGAAGTTGCTTCATGGGTGATCCTTCCAGAAAGAGCACAGAATAAGAATCCGCGGAATAGGATTCGGTAGAAGCTGGTTTCAAATTAGATCAGAGCGACCGGCTGATCCAGCCTGGCCTGATTATACACCGTCTGGGGCGGCGGCGGGTGCAAGCCAACCCGCCCCACGACACAGTGAACGAACGTTCGTTCATATTATAGTGCCGGACTGACGGCGCTGTCAAGATGAGTGGGTCGCAGGGATGCGTTGGTAACTGTGTTCAGCCATTGGTGGGGAGGTTGCCGCTGTTAAAGGCAACCAGCCGGGGCCAATCGATCCGGTAGCTTTCATCACAAAAGGAGTCGATCAGCTCCTGGGTAAAGCGATTTTCCAGGGCGGCACGAGCTTCGGCGAAGGCATCATTATGCTCCTTGGCCCGGTGGCCGATTGGCTCGATGATGTCGAGGTATAGATCGGGATCGCCGGAGAGCAGATACCAGAAGCTCTGCCCCATGATCCGGAGATACGCACCCCGGTCGCGTGTTGCGGCTCTGCCATAGCAAATCCCTAACACCGGCTGGATGGTCAGCCTGGACTGAGACTGCCGCTGTACGATCACCGCGCGCTTGAAATTGTCTTCCAGCCGCCTCACTTGCGAGCTGTTCCCCCAGTTTGGCCCCGACTTAATCGAAACCAGGTAGCGGACACCTTCATGATCGAACTCCAGATCAAGCCCCTCCGCCGTCGACTTTTTGCCATCGCAGGTCTGGCCGGATACGAAAATTGCCAGGCTTTCCAGGAAATCGCCAAACAGTTTTTCTTCGGAGGAGGAGAGAAAAGCGTCAAGAATCGCTCGAACGAGGTCACCAGCCGAAAGCATATTCTTGGCGCGGAAGAGGTAAGGATTTTTCTTGCGAAGGACCTCCGACAGGCTGATGCGTGCCAAGCGATCCAGCCGAGCGTTGTGGAAATGGACGATTTCCACGTTCACGAAATCGAAGACGGCCTGTCGGTCAAGCGGTTTCATCGTCCTCCAACATCTCCCCGAACGTGATGTCATCCACCCGTGTGGTGGCGATGGCGCAGTATTCGCTTTCCTTCTCGATGCCAACGAAGTGACGCCCCAGTCCTTTGGCAGCGACTGCGCTGGTGCCCGACCCCATGAACGGGTCGAGCACTACGTCGCCCGGCGCAGTAAACAGCTTGGTGAACCAGGCTGGTATCTCGATAGGGAATGCAGCGCTGTGGCCGGTGTTGGCGCATTCGGTCGCCATATGCAGAACGTTGGTTGGGTAGACTTTATCACGGCCTACCCAGTTGGAGACGTTCTTACCGAACCCACTCTCAACCTTCGATTCGTCGCGCTGCTTATCCGTGTCGCTCAGATTCTTGAGCCTGCTGTCCGCCCAGTCACCCACCGGGACCATCACGGCGTCCTGGTACATCTTGAACTTACGCCGCTTGTTGAAATGCAAACAGCGCTCCCAGGAATCGCGAAAGCGGTTAGGCCATTTGCCCGGATACGAGTTCTTCTTATGCCAACAGTATTCCTCCGTCCAGAGCCAGCCCTGCCTGCGCAGGGCGAGTACCAACTCGATGACGTAGGTATGGCGCTCGCCGTTGACCACCCGTTCTTTGATGTTCAGGACGAACGAACCGGTTGGCTTCAAGATGCGTTTTAGCTCGGCGGCGATGGGAATGAACCAGCTCACATACTCGTCTGGTGTGATGCCGCCGTAGGTTTTGCGCCGCTGATTGGCATAGGGCGGCGAGGTGACGATCAGATCGACGCTGTTGGAGGCAAAGAAGGGCAAAATGTCCTCACATCGCCCGCGGTAAAGCGTGTCGATTTGCGGGTGTGCGTCGGTTTCCAGGGATGTCGTTCTCAAAGTGTCCGTGTTGAGGACCAGCATCAATAAACTCCGGGGAAATCGGCTAACAATGACTATCCTTGATTATACGTAAACGTCAACATGCCTACCACTGAGGCGAGACCGGCAACCGATGGGGTATAAACCCTACTCCTCGCGGGTGCGCAGGTGCGGATAGAGCAGCACCTCACGGATGTTAGGCTGGTCGGAGAGCAGCATCACCAGCCGGTCGACGCCCATCCCGAATCCGCCGTTGGGCGGCATGCCGTAGCGCATCGCGCGCAGGTAGTCCTCGTCGACGGGGTGGCCCTCCTCGCTGTCGCCGTACAGGTTGCCCATCTCGACGAAGCGCTCCTCCTGGTCGATCGGGTCGTTGATCTCGGTGAAGGCGTTGCCCATCTCCAGCCCTGCGATGAAGAACTCGAAGCGCTCGACGTGGGTCGGGTCGTCCGGCTTCTTTTTCGCCAGCGGGCTGATGTCGGGGGGGTAGTCGATGATGAAGGTGGGCTGGATCAGGTGCGGCTCGACGTCGGTGCCGAGCAGCGAGTCGACCAGCTTGCCCCAGGTGCTGTCGGGGGCAGGGTTTTTGCCCTTTTCGCGCATGACGGCGGCCAGCGAGTCAGCATCGGGGTAGTCGACGTAGTCGATGCCGGTGTGCTCGGCGATCGCATCGCGCAGGGTGATCCGCCGCCAGGGCGGGGCCAGGTCGATGGTCTGGCCCTGGTAGGTGATGATCGTGCCGCCGGTCACGTGCTGGGCGACGAAGGCGACCATCCGCTCGGTGAGGTCCATCACGCCGTGGTAGTCGATATACGCCTTGTAGAACTCGATCTGGGTGAACTCTGGGTTGTGCTTGCGCGAGACACCCTCGTTGCGGAAGTCGCGCCCGATCTCATAGACGCCGTCGTACATGCCGACCAGCAGGCGCTTGAGGTACAGCTCGAAGCTGATCCGCAGGAACAGCTCCTGCTTGAGCTGGTTATGGAAGGTGGTGAAGGGGCGCGCCGCCGCACCGCCGTAGAGCGGCTGCAAGATCGGCGTCTCGACTTCGAGGAAGCCCTCGTCGTCGAAGAAGCGGCGCAGCGCGCTAAGTGTCCTCGCGCGGGTGACGAACACTTCACGAACGTCGGGGTTGACGGCCAGGTCAGCGTAACGCTGGCGATAGCGCTCCTCCGGGTCGGTGAAGCCGCCGTAACGCTCGACGGTGCCATCGTCGAGCTTGCGCTCCTTGACGACCGGCAGCGGGCTGAGCGCCTTGGAGAGCAGGCGGAAGGACTCGACGAGCACGGTGACCTCACCGCGCCGGGTGCGGGTCATCGTGCCTGTCGCCTCGATGAAGTCGAACAGGTCGAGGTCGGCGTTGAACAGGCGCTGCGCCTCCTCGCCGACGTGGTCCTGCTTGACCCAGACCTGCACCCGCCCGGTGCCGTCCTCCAGGTGCGCCCAGGACGACTTGCCCTGCGGGCGGTGCGAGATGATCCGCCCGCAGACGGTCACGGCGACCGGCTCTACCTCCCCGCCATCGTCGGCGGCTGCCTCGGCCCGCTCGAAGGCGGCGACCGCCTCGGCGATGGTGTGGGTGCGCGAGACGCGGATCGGATACGGCTCCACCCCGTTCTCCCGCAGGCGGTCGAGTTTTTCCAGGCGTCCTCTTTCTAGCTCGTTCTCAGGCTGCCACACGGGTTCACTTGTCCCATTTCATGATGAGGGGCGCACGACGCTGCGCCCCTGTGGATATGATTCTTGGCCTTCCCGTCCCATGATAGCACAGTCGGGGAGGTGCATCAATCAGGCGGACGCCGCCCTGACCGGGGCGTGCAGCCCCGGCTGGGTGTGCACCCGGTATGCAAAACCTATCCGACACTCCGCTTCGGTCGCGTTGAGGGGCTGCTCGAAGCGAACTTTGGATAGGTCTGCCTTGCAGAAAAAGAGCGCCCGCCCGGCGCGTGGCCGGGCAGGTGTCTGGTTATTCAGTTGATGGAGATGATCTGGTACTCGAACTGGCCGTCAGGTGCGTCGATCATCACCGACTGGCCCACCTCTTTGCCCAGCAGCGCGCGGCCCAGCGGGGACTCGTCGCTGATCATTCCCTTGCGCGGATTGGCTTCCGCCCGCCCCACGATGCGGAATGTCTCGTCGTCAAAGCCCTCCTCGCGGACGGTGACGACGCTGTTCAGGCGCACCACCTTCTCGGTGCCGTTCGAGATTTCATCTTCGATGATGATCGCCTCCCTGAGCAGGTTGTCAAGCTGCTGGATGCGCCCTTCGACGAACGCCTGCTCGTTCTTGGCGTCTTCGAACTCGGCGTTCTCAACCAGATCGCCCCCTTCTTCGAGAGTCTGCCGGAGCCGTGCGGCCACTTCTCGACGGCGGACGTTTTGCAGGTAATTCAGCTCTGCTACAAAGCGCTGATACCCTTCTTGCGTCAGGTGTTCTGCCATGACTTTCTCCCTAGAATCTCCCGTCTCTATCGCAGCTCGATGAAAAACGCGATAAACAATTTAAACGACCGTCCCCCTCTTCTGACGATCGCTTTGATCATAGGTTTACCCGGCCAACAGGGACCTCCCTGTCCACCTGCCCGCGTCGGCGGGTGCGCTATAGGTTTGGCCGGTTGTTAATGGGAACTTTGTTGTTGTGATGAGTAGGATGACGAATAGAGGAACAAAAACCGCGAAGAAATCGCGGCAGGGTTCCTGAATTTGTTGCGCGCGTATCATATCATATCTCAAACGCCGTGTAAAGTGGTTAAATATAGTACAAAAGTAACGAAAATATAACGATTGCACGATGTTTGGCCGACGGGGGCCGAATGAGGAATGGACACCCCAAAAGTCGGGTGTATGACGGCAGCCCGCCGCCTCCACAGGCCAACAGGCCGCCCGGCTCCACATCAGGCGGAGTTTCACCCCGGCGGGCAACCTGTGTTAAAGTCTGCATGTTGGCGTTACTCATCGATTGAACGATCATCAAACAAACCACACCAAGGGAGGGATCGAACATGGAAACGACACGCTGGGGGATTCTGTCGACCGGGTGGATTGCGGCGCAGCTCGCACAGGCGATGACCGACCAGCCCGACGCGGAGATTCTGGCCGTTGGCTCGCGGACTCAGGTGAGCGCCGACGCCTTCGGGGACCAGTGGAACATCCCGCGCCGTTACGGCTCGTACGAGGCGCTGGCGAACGACCCGGACTTGGACGTGATCTTCATCGGCACACCGCACACCTTTCACTACGAGAACATGCTGCTCTGCCTGAACGCGGGCAAGCACGTGCTGTGCGAGAAGCCGCTCACGATCAACGCAGCCCAGGCCGAGGAGTGCATCGCCCTGGCCCGGCAGAAGGGGCTGTTTCTGATGGAGGCGATGTGGATGCGCTTCCTGCCCGCGATCCGGGCGCTGAACGAGCGGCTGAGCGAGGGCGCGCTGGGCGAGGTGCGGCTGGTGGAGGCGGACTTCGTGATCCCAAAGCCTTACGACCCCCACCACCGCCTGTACGACCCTTACCTGGGCGGTGGGGCGCTGCTCGACCTGGGGGTATACCCGATCTCGTTCACCCACATGATACTGGGCACGCCCGACCAGATGCTCAGCCACGCCCACCTGGGCGAGACGAACGTCGACGAGCTGGCAACGATGATCTTCATCTACAACAGCGGCAAGAGCGCGGTGCTGACCACCAGCCAGCGGCTGGTGCACCCGGTTGAGGCGCTGGTGGTGGGGACGGAGGGCTACGCCAGGGTGCACAGCATGTTCTTCCGCGCGCAGCGGTTCTCGGTGCAGATCGGGGAGGAAGGCAAGGAGCAGGTCTTCGACTACCCCTACGAGAGCAACGGCTACATCCACGAGGTGCGGGCGGTTCAGGCCTGCCTGCAGGCAGGCAAGCTGGAGAGCGACCTGATGCCGCTTGACGAGTCGCTGGCGATCATGCAGATAATGGATGAGCTGCGGAGCGGGTGGGGCGTGTTTTACCCCGGTGTGCCAGAGTACAAGGGCGGGTAGAATCCCCGCCGCCTCAGATAAGGACGGTTCAATGGAACTATCACTGCGAGGGAGCCAGGCGCTGGCGCTGCTGGCCGCGATCGGCAGCGGGGTGTTGATCGGCACGCAGGCCACATTCACCAACCGGATCGGCGAGCTGATCGGCTCGATGCGGGCCGGGCTGGTGATCAACACGGCGGGCGGAGCGGTGGCCGTCTCGATCCTGCTCATGCTGGTGGTCAGCCAGGGGATCGGCGGCTGGGGCCTCTCCAACCGGGTGCTCATCATGGCGCTGATCGCCGGGGCGCTGGGCGTGCTGATCATCGCGGGGGTCGCCTTCTCGCTGCACGGCACCGGCGTGGCGGCGGGGGTGGCCTCGCTGGTGATGGGGCAGATGATCATCGGGGCGATCGTCGACACGACCGGAATCAGTGGGGCCGACCCGATCCCGCTGAGCCTCCAGCGGGTGGCCGGGCTGGCGGTGATGGCGCTGGCGATCTACCTGCTGCTGCCGAGGGCCTCATGAGGGGGCGGCGCGCGCTGCTCGCCCTGCTGGGGGCGGTGGCGATGGCGGGCTGCGGGGCGCTGCCACTCCCGGCGGCCCCCAGCCAGGCCCCACCCCCGCCGGATTCGACCAGCGTGGCGCTGACAACGCCAGAGCCTTCGCCAACGGTGGAGGAACCGGAAGAGGAACCGGCCCCGACGGCGACTCCCTTCGCGCCGACGCTCGTCCGGTTGACCGATCCGGGCTGCTGCGTCCAGCCGTTCTGGTCGGCGGATGGCCGGGAGGTGTGGTTCATCGACCGGCCAGATGCGGACGAGCCAGCCGCACTCTATGGAGTCGACATCCAGACGGGCGAGCGGAGGCTGCTCAGCGAGCAGATTGGCCTCCCCAGCCAGGATGGAGCGTACC
>JARRJX010000027.1:0-9416 GCA_037388645.1 Chloroflexota bacterium | reverse complement strand
GTTCTCTTCACCCCCGATCTCGACCTGATGTCTGTGCTTGATCGCTGGCTTTCCACGTAAGGGGGCGTTACAATAGCCGTTGAGGAACGAAAGCAGTCGCATGGTAGCCCTGCGCACGCCACATCATCACCATCATCATGATGACGGCTCCCTTCACGTTGTGGGAGGTGCGTGGGTGGCACACGCCTGACTGCGCCCCGGATAACAGCCAGAACAGCGTGGAGTGGAGAGGACACCGCTCCGCGCGTTTTTTATATCCAGACACAAACATGTATCGACCGACTGACTCACCAGAAAGGATCGGCTGACCATGACCGAGCAAGCCCCTCCACGCATCCCCGCCGGAATGCGTGACATCCTCCCGGAGCAGATGCTGAAGCGCCAGTATGTGCTGGACACCATACGCGCGGTGTTCGAGACGTTCGGGTTCGAGCCGCTCCAGACCTCGGCGATTGAGCTGGCCGAGACCCTGCTGGGCAAATATGGCGAGGACGCCGAGCGCCTGATCTACCGGGCCTGGTATGGAAACACCCCCGGCGGCGAGTTCGCCCTGCGCTACGACCTGTCCGTCCCCCTCGCCCGCTTTGCGGCGATGAATCCCGACATCCCCCGCCCCTTCAAGCGCTATCAGATCGCCCCCGTCTGGCGCGCCGACCGCCCCCAGAAGGGCCGCTACCGCGAGTTCTACCAGTGCGACGCCGACATCGTGGGCAGCGAGAGCATGCTGGCCGATGCCGAGGTCGTGGCCGTGATCGTCGAGGTGTTGATGCGGCTGGGCTTCACCGATTTCGTCACCGCGATCAACAACCGCAAGCTCCTCGACGGCATCGGCCAGTATGCCGGTGTCCCCGAATCGTTGCAGCCGGGCCTCTACCGCTCAATCGACAAGCTCGACAAGATCGGCCTGGAGGGCGTGCAGCGCGAGCTGCTGATGGTCGGCGTGCCCGTCGAGCCGCGCGAGCCGCTCCAGCGCACGGCGCGCCTGGCTATTCAGGGCAAGGTCGAGTTGGACGCCCTGCGCGAGTACATGTTGAGTGAGGAGGATCTCGCGCCTGAGCTGGCCGACGCGGTGCTCGCTCCCCTGCGCCAGCGCGTCGAGGAGGCCATCGCCCAGGAGGTGCCTTCCGGGCAGCTTCAGGCGGTGACCGCCCAGTTGGTCAACGACCTCGCCCCTCAGTTGCGGGGTTATTATGGCCGGGGGGCAGACATCATCCCCGAAGAGGTCGTCGAGCGCCTGCTCGACCTGCTCCAGATCACCGGCCCCACCCAGGACGTGCTGGATGACCTGGAGAAGCGCCTGGGCGGCGTCCCTGACGCGATGCAGGGCATCAAGGAGCTGCGTGCCCTGTTTGGTTATCTGGACGCCCTGGGCGTGTCTGAGGAGGTCTGCCAGTTGAATTTCGCCATGGTGCGCGGCCTGGAATACTACACCGGCCCGATCTACGAGACCAGCGTCCGCGAGCCGAAGGCGATGCCCAGCATCACCGGCGGGGGCCGCTATGATAAGCTGATCGGCCTGTTCTCCGGCGTCGATTATCCGGCGACCGGCACCAGCCTGGGCATCGAGCGCATCATCGACGCGATGGACGAGTTGGGCATGTTCCCACCCAACATCCGCGCCACCACCGCCGAGGTGCTCGTCACCGTGTTCAGCCCGGAGACGGCCAGCGATTCCCTGAAGCTCGCCACCCAGCTTCGCCGGGCCGGGATCAACACCGCCCTGTATTTCGAGGCGGAGGACAGCCTGCGCGACCAGATCGGCTACGCCTCGGCCAAGGGCATCCCCTTCGTCGTGATCGCCGGGCCGGACGAGATCGCCAGCGGCGAGGCCACCATCCGCAGGCTGGGCGAGACCGCTAAAGACAGCGAGCAGCGCACCGTCCCCCTGGCGGAGGCGGCGGAGGCGATCCGCAGTTGGTAACCTGAATCAACAGGAGGAAATCCGATGTCCGCCCTCTCCGAATATCTGGTTCCGTACGTTGTCTCGAATTGTGTCGCCGTTCTCCTGCTGATTGTCGCGTATCTCTGGCCGAAGGTCGCCCGCTGGCTGTTCGTCGGCATCTTCATCGCGGCGGGGTTGTTCAACGTCTATACCGCCATCACCCAGCCCGAGGCTTACCTGATGTTTGGGGGAACCGCTCTGCTTCGCCTCTACCGGGACTTCATCTATGGCGCGTTCAGCCAATACACCACCCTCTTCATCCTGCTGATCGCGCTGGGGCAGCTTTCCGTCGGGGTGCTGCTCAGCCGTCCTGACCCGCTCCTGCGGCTGGGCGTGATTGGCGCGTGCATCTTCCTTGCCGCCATCGCCCCGCTGGGCGTCGGCTCGGCCTTCCCCTTTTCCTTGATCGCCATCGCCGCGCTGATCGTGATGTACCGCAAGCTGCGAGCCGAGAACATATAGGTGTGTAACGAACAGGCGGGACACATGCGTTGTGCCCCGCCCGGCTGTTTTTCCGCTTATCAGGTGCTTATTCTTCGGCCAGTTTCGTTTGGGAGAGGACCCGGTTAAGCGAGATACCCGCCTCTCTTACCGCCTCGACCAGCGCGCCGCTCTTCACCACCTCGACCACCTGCCGCAGGTACGGATAGTAGGCCACGTCTCGATCCAGCGGGATGTCGAAGATTTGCGGGGCGTGCTGCTTGAGGGCCGCCCAGGCGGCCCGCGTGCCCGCTCCAAAATAGTCCGTGTCCGAAGGCTCCAGCGCCAGCCCGTCCCGCTCCCAGCCCGCCAGCCGGTGGCGCAGTGCCACCGCTGCTGCGAGCACCTCGATTGCGACCACGCTCGTGATGTGCTCGACGATCTCGCGGGCGTGCAGCGCCGCGTTCATGCTCATGCTGACGTGATCCTCCTGGTCGGCGGAGGTCGGGATCGAGTCGACGCTGTCGGGGTGCGCCAGCGTCTTGCAGCGTGATACGAGTGAGGCCGCCACGTACTGCGCGATCATCAGGCCGCTGTCGATCATGTGCTCGCCCCCCGCCACCAGCATGCTGGGCAGCCCGCGAGACATCTTGGCGTTCAGCAGCCAGAAGGTGCGCCGCTCCGAGATGCTGCCCAGTTCGGTCAGCGCGATGCTCAGATAGTCGGCTCCAAAGGCCAGGTACTCGCCGTGGAAGTTCCCTCCGGAGATCACCTTGTAATGCCGGGAGAGGCCGTCGCCGGGCGCGACGAAGATCAGCGGGTTGTCGGTGGCCGCGTTGATCTCGCGCTCCACCATCGCCCGCACGTGCGCCAGCGACTCGCGCACTGCGCCGATCACCTGCGGCGCACAGCGGGTCGAGTACGGGTCTTGCGGCGGCAGGTGCACCGGGTCGCGGTCGACGTCGCCCGGATCGACCAGCTTGCTCCCCGCGATCAGCGCCCGCACGTTCGAGGCGGTCGCCACCTGGCCGGGGTGGCCGCGTGCGTCGTGGATTTGCGGGAGGAAGGCGTCGCGGTATCCCTGTAGCGCTTCCAGCGACATGGCGAGTCCGATCTCGGCGTTGCGCACCAGGTTCTCCGCGTCAAACAGCGCCAGCGCCAGCAGCCCCGCCGAGAAGGTCGAGCCGTTGGTCAGCGCCAGCCCTTCCTTCGCCTCCAGCACGATCCGGTTGTCCACCCCGTCCCAGGTCATCGCCTCGACCGCGGGCACGACCTGCGCCCCGCAGCGCCCGCCGTCCTCGCCGTAGAGCGGCATCAGCGCCTCGCCGGTTGGCCCTGGGAAGCCGGGCGTGTCGCCGTGAGCGGCCAGGCTCTCCGGCGATTTGCTCAGCGCCAGCGCCAGGTGGGCCAGCGGGGCCAGGTCGCCGCTCGCGCCCAGCGACCCCATCCGTGGCACCGCCGGGATCACCCCCCGGTTCAACATCTGGATCAGGCGGTTGATCACCACCAGCCGCACGCCGGAGCGCCCCCTGGCGAGGGTGTTGGCCCGGATCAGCATCGTGGCCCGCAGCACGTCCTCGTCGAGGTACTCGCCCACCCCCGTCGCGTGGCTCATCACCAGCTTGCGTGACACCTGCCGGGTGTATTCTGGGTCGGTCATCGGCTGGCCCGCCGCGTGGATTCCGAACCCGGTGTTGATCCCGTAGTAAGCGCGGGCGGGTTCTCCCTCGCGGGCGCGCCGGGCGTTCTCCTCGACCGCCGCCTGCACCCACCCGGCGCTGGCCTCGATCTGCTGCGCGGCGGGCGTATCCGGCTGGATTTCCGCCACCGGCTGTGTCTGGCGGGCCACCCGGATCACGTCCTCGATGGTCAGGCCCGTCCCTTCGATGGTTAAGTGGGTGGCCTGGTTGTTGAACGACGTTGCGTTGTCGGGCATCGTGGGTTAGCCTCCGCTGTGTGGTTGACTCTGGTGAGCGTTTGCCTGTCGGGGAATTTGCTGCATAAGCGGGTGTGTGCGGCCTTGTATGCCGCGCCCTATAGACCGATTGTACACCAATTTTCGATCGAGGTTGGCGGTTTCGCCTGCCGACGGCGGGCCGTTCCCCGCACCCAGGTGCTTGACACTGCAACTCTAAAGCGGCAAGATCGTAATAGGTAGTAGATAGATGTCGCAAGACAAGCTCATCAAGCCTGGCGGCTCACGGGCCGGTTCAGGCGCAAGCTGTTGGAGATGGAGAGTATCGTATGTCAGAAGAAAAGAAACCGTCTGAGTTCACCCAACACGTGAAAGCTGCCTGTTCCTCCGCTGCGGAGCAGTGGAAGAGCCTGATCCCGAAGGAATTCTGGCAGCATGGCCGCGAGGCCAAGCGCGAGATGCTGCTCGCCTTCCGCACCGTGGTGGACGGCGCGATTGATCGCCTGGAATCCGCGGGAGAGGGTGCAACGGCCCAGCGCGACGCGCCCCACAAGGCCAAGATCGAAGTCGAATAGACTCACGAACGAAAAAGGAGAGGCACGCCAGCCTCTCCTCCATTTTTACAACAGGGGTGGATGAAGGGACTTGAACCCTCAACCACCGCATCCACAGTGCGGCGCTCTGCCGTTGAGCTACATCCACCACGCAGCGTGGCCTGTATTGTAGCTCAGGCCGGTACCTGCTGCAATACCATTGCCCGAAGGCTGATGCCTCAGGCATCCGCCCAGGCACCTGCCCCTGTCAGTGGCAGCAGCGCATCCTGCTCATCACCTTTTCCAGCGCCTCCGGCGAGGGCCGCAGGCAGTCATCGGGCAGGTCGACCAGCGGCGTCTCCAGCTGGTGGCTGACCTCGCGGAACGTCGGACGGTCTTCGTCGACGTAGATCAACCCCGTGATGAACTCATTCTCCACCCGCGCCTCTTCGAGCAGCGTAATAGCGGCCATACGGTTGGTCGGGTCGTGGCTGGCGGGGTCGAGCTTCTTGAGTTGCATGTGCGAGCCGTCGAACATCTCGACGACCTGGACGTCCCCTGGGTTGTAGTCGACCATGATCGGCTCGGCGTACGGCACGTAGGTGATGTCCTGCAGCGGTTCCTCGCGGGCCTTCCCGTAGGGATAGCTCTTGGTCGACGCCTCGTGGTTGTTGAACGTCACACACGGGCTGATGATGTCGAGCACTGCCGTCCCTCGGTGGCTGAGCGCGGCCTTCATCAGCTCGCGCACCTGGGTCGGGTCCCCCGCGAAGGAGCGGGCCACGAACGACGCCTCGGCGGCCAGCGCCTCCAGGCAGATGTCGATCGGAGGAAGCTCGTTCAGCCCGGCGTATTTCAAGAACTGGCCCTCGTCAGCCGTCGCCGAGAACTGCCCTTTCGTCAGGCCGTACACCCCGTTGTTCTCCACGATGTACAGCACCGGGATGTTCCGCCGGATCATGTGCTTGAACTGCCCCATCCCGATGCTGCCCGTGTCCCCGTCCCCGCTGACGCCGATCGCGATCAGGTGGTTGTTTACCGTGGTCGCCCCGGTGGCGATGGCGGGCATCCGCCCGTGCAGCGCGTTGAAGCCGTGCGAGCGGCCCAGGAAATAGGCCGGCGATTTGCTTGAGCAGCCGATCCCGCTCAGCTTGATAACCCGGTGCGGGTTGATCGATAGCTCGTATGTGACGGCGATGATCTGGTTCGATATCGAGTTGTGCCCGCACCCTTTACACAGCGTCGTGGGGCGGCCTTTGTAGTCGTTACGCTCCAACCCGATCTCGTTTATCTTGATACCCATGCGCTTAATGTTCCCCCTCTTGCTCAAGGACGGCTTCTGTGATCCAGCGTGCGGTCAGCGGCATCCCATCCAGGTGAGCCAGCGAGATCACCCGGCTGGCAAGCTCCGGGTATTCCATGTGGAGCAGGTTCGCCATTTGGCCGTCGTTGTTGTTTTCGATGACGTACACTCTCTCGTGCCGCGTGATGAAATCGCGCGTGGTTTCCTCCAGCGGCAGCGCCCGCAGGCGCAGGTAGCTGGGCGTTATGTCGTACTGCTTGAGCCTGTCGCGGGCCTCGACCACCGGGTGATGCGTCGTGCCGTAGGCGATCAGGCCGATTTTGGCCTTTTTCACCTCGTCCACGACCGGCTTCGGCACCAGCGTGCGGGCGGTGTCGAACTTGCGCCCCAGCCGGGCCATATTTGCCAGCCAATCCTCAGGCCGCTCGCTGTAGATCGCGTATTCGTTATGCCCCGTTCCACGGGTGAAATAGGCGGCCAGCGGATGGTCGGTGCCGGGCAGCGTTCGAGGGCCGATCCCGTCCCCGTCGGCGTCCTCATACCGGGCGAATCTGCCCAGGCGTTCCAGGTCTTCGGCGCTCAGCACCTTGCCCCGGTCCATCGGCTGATCCGGGTAGTCGAACACGTCGCTCATCCAGAGGTTCATCCCCAGGTCGAGGTCGCTCAAGACGAAGACCGGGGTTTGCAGCCGCTCGGCCAGGTCGAACGCCCGCCAGCCGCACTCAAAACACTCCCCGACGGTGGCGGGCAGCAGGCAGACGTGCTTGGAATCGCCGTGCCCCAGGAAATAGGCCATCATCAGGTCGCCCTGCGAGGTGCGGGTGGGCAGCCCGGTGCTTGGCCCGACCCGCTGGATGTCCCAGATCACCGCCGGGATCTCGGCGAAGTAAGCCAGCCCGGCGAACTCGGTCATCAGCGAGAGGCCGGGGCCGGAGGTGGAGGTCATCGAGCGGGCACCGGCCCAGCCCGCCCCGATCACCATCCCGATCGCCCCGATCTCGTCCTCGGCCTGGATGATCGCGTACGTCGCCAGCCCGCTGTCCGGGTCGCGGCGCAGGTCGTTCAGGTATTCGCGCGCGGCGTCGATCAGGCTGGTGGACGGCGTGATCGGGTACCAGGCGATCATCGACA
Organism: Chloroflexota bacterium; assembly: GCA_037388645.1. Classification (GTDB taxonomy): domain Bacteria; phylum Chloroflexota; class Anaerolineae; order Aggregatilineales; family UBA3940; genus JARRJX01. The sequence continues at coordinate 2,172 of JARRJX010000027.1, read as the reverse complement.
CCCCGCCGAAGACGGCCCCCAGCGCGCCCGCCGAGTTGCCGTCCAGCAGGATCAGGTCGTCGTTCTGCCCCATCCGCTCCACCCGGTACGGGTCGGTTTTGGGCAGGTTGTCGAGCGCCCACTCGTAGGCCGCGTTCACCACGCTCATGTTCAGTTGGATCGGCTTCGCCTTCCCGGAGAAGTGGAAGTCCAGCGAGGCCTCGATCTCGTCGCGGTCGATGTCGAGTATCGCCGCCAGGCAGCCCACGTAAACCATGTTCGCGATGTAGTCTTTCAGGTTGGCGGGCACCTCGATTGTGCCGACCAGTTCCTCGACCGGCATCGGGTAAAAGGAGATGTCCTCGCGGGAGGGCGTCATCCCCCAGTCCTCCGGGTAGAAGCAAACCCCTCCTTCGGGGAGTTCGGCGATGTCCTGGGCGTATGTCGCCTGGTTGAAGGCGACCAGCACCTCGTTCGTCTCCCGGCGGGCCATGTACCCGTCCTTGCTCGCCCGGATGGTGAACCAGGTGGGCAGGCCCTGGATGTTGGAGGGGAAGATGTTCTTCCCGTTGACCGGGATACCCATCCGGAACAGCGCCCGCAGCAGCACGGTGTTTGCCGTCTGGCTTCCCGTGCCGTTGACGGTGGCAATAATAATCTGGAAATCGTTGACGATGGGTTCGCGTTCGCCGATCAGGTGCGCCAGATCGGCACTCTTGACTTCGTCACTCATATGCACTCCTGAATAACCTTCAGCCGCACCAGCAGCCGGGGTAAATATCAGATAAATCAGACTTATCTGATTTACTGTTACTCTAATGATAGCAAATTCCCGGAAAAAGTGAACAAATTTAACGTTACATTATGCTTTCCGTCCGGGAATCGGCGGGGTATGTCAGTTGAACAGATAGTGTTGGTATTGGAGATCGTCGACGTGGTTTCCGGCTGGGGAGGAGTCATGCTCAGGCGCGCGATAGGCTGGCAAGAGGAGCGTAGAACCTGAGAGCGTTTCCGGAAAGGGTGTATTGGATGAAAAAACCAGGATCACTCACCCTGTTGGTTCTGATTTCTCCGCCGCAGGCGGAGCCAGAGCAGCGCTCTGGTAGTATCCGAAGGATATTTTTATTTTTTAGCCGCGGGTTTCAACCTGCGGCGGTGGCTGGCTTCCCGGAAACCCTCTGAGGGAGAAGGGTGGGCCGACCGGAGGTCGGGTCGGGATGTGGGCCAAAAAATAACGGGCCCTACTCCCCCACCGAGGTCTCTGACACCTCCGCCTGCTGGGCGGGCAGCTCGGCGGGCGGTACGAACCCCGGCTTCAGGCCCAGCCACCGGATCGGGTCGACCAGCGTGCCGTTGACGATGATCTCGAAGTGGAGGTGCGGGCCGCCGCTGCGCCCGGTGGCTCCCGCCAGGCCGATCGTCTGCCCCTGCTGCACCATGTCGCCGACGGCCACCTGCGGCTCGGAGAGGTGCGCGTATAGCGAGAAGACCCCGTGTCCGTGGTCGATGATCACCGCGTTGCCGCGCACTTCCAGGTAATCGGCCAGCACCACCGTGCCGCCTGCCGTTGCCTGCACCGGCTCGCCTGAAGCCCGGCGGAAATCGGTGCCGGTGTGGAAGCTGTACCACTCACCGCCGTTGTAGGAGCGGTCGTTCCCAAACCGTGAGGTGATGATCCCCCCCGGAACCGGCAGCATGTAGGGCCACTCCCATCTCTCCGGGTAAGTGACGTTGGCGAAGATCGCCGCCAGCCGGTCGGTCTCTGCCTGGTTGAGCTCCGGGTCGAACAGCGGGATGAGCCGGTAGGGAACCTGCACGTACTCGCGGGTGAAGCTGTACTCGACGACGGTGATTGTCGTTTCGTAGGTCTGACGCTCCCCTGTGACCGGGTCGACGGCCTCGACCGTCATCGGGTGCTCGCCGGGCGGCTCCTCGTGCCCGAAGGCGAACAGCGCCGCGTACCCGTCCCCCGTCCAGAACACGTCCAGCGGCTGGTAGTCGAGCCGCACCGACACGTCCAGCGGGTGCCGCCCGCTCACGTACACCATCCCCGCCTGGGCGGGCACCAGCTCGGTCGGCGTGACCTCGATCGACAGGCTGTCGGCGACCGGGGCGGCATATGCCACGTCCCCCAGCGCCAGCCACCCGGCCACCAGGCCCAACAACAGGAGGAAAACGCGTGGTATCTTCATC
>JARRJX010000026.1:0-9480 GCA_037388645.1 Chloroflexota bacterium | reverse complement strand
TCGTTCCCAGCGTGGCTATGAAAGCTGGAATATTGCTCTTTGTAATGAACCACCCCTGTGCAGCACCTATCGTTATTCCGGCTAACCACCCAATTAAAATAGCCAGATAGCTCATCATCCCGGTCATTGGGGCGATAGGGCCAAAACCCTGCACCATGAGCTGGGCAGATATCAAACTGGTGAAAGCGATGATTGATCCAACCGAAAGATCGATCCCTCCAGAAATGAGAACAACCGTCTGGCCGATAGCAACAATGCCAATGGCTATTGAGGCCGTACGTGCCAGCAAAACCAGGTTTTCCATCTGGCGGAAGGAGGGAGCCAGCACAGAAAATATAATGAGAATGATCAGAAGCCCAAGCAATGATCCAACGTGGCTATCCAGCGAATACTCTTTTGTCTTTATCTCTTGCAGGGTAGAGGCGATCTGTTGGGTGAGGCCGCTAGTTTTATGGCGGATCATCAGTTACCTCACTTGCTAATTCCGTAATCCGGTATGGCGTTGCTTCCGCTTTAGGTAAGATATCCACAACCTGCCCATTGCGCAGGACCATTATCCTGTCGGAGAGGTTGAGGATTTCATCAATGTCTGAACTGACTACTAGGATGCCAATACCGCGCCGAGCCAGGTCGCCGATCATGCGGTAAAACTCCGCCCGTGTTTGAATATCCAACCCACGTGTAGGTTGATCGAGAAGAAGCAAATGGCTGTTGCTTGCCAGCCAGCGAGAAAGAATGATCTTTTGTTGTGTTCCGCCAGAGAGTTCTCTCGCCCGCTGCTTAAGATTGCTGAATTTGATGCCCAGACGATCCGCGTAATGCATTGCAATGTCCCCCTCCTCTTCAAGATTGAGGAATGGGCCAATTCCAATTTGGTGTAAGGAGGCCAGTGTTATGTTATTCTGGGCGGCCATTTCCAGCACTAACCCCTGTTCTCGCCGCTCTTCTGTTAACCACCCTATCCCACATGAAATAGCAGTTTGGGGCGAGTCAATAGTCGCCGGTTTACCCTCAAGATATATCCGCCCTTCAACCAGGGGCTCAACCCCGAATAGCGCCTGGAAAAGACGGGTTCCTCCAGCTCCTATCAATCCAGTAATCCCCAGAATTTCTCCAGCATGCAGACTAAAAGAGACATCTTTAATACCAGTAGCCGTTGTCAGATGTTCTACCCGGAGGATCTCCTGATCCTGCTTAATGCGGCGCTGCGGTGATGTATGCTGGTTCAGATTCTCCTGTCCGGCAATAAGGCGTATCAAGTCCGTTTGGCTCACAGCACTGATCTCAACTGTTGCGATTTTGCGTCCATCGCGCAGGATCGTGGCCCGATCACCGATGCTCATAGCCTCGGATAATTGATGAGTTACATAGAGTATGGCCCGTCCCTGGGCACGTAAACGTCGAATGACACTGAACAACTGGGAAGACTCGCGCCGGGTGAGCATGGCGGTTGGTTCATCCATAATGACCAGATCAGCAGACTGGCTGATAGCCCGTAAGATGGCAACCATCTGTTTTTCAGCAAGTGTTAGCTCAGAAACCAGGGCGTACGGGTCAATAGCGAGGTTGAGATCGTTGATTAGTTCAAGGGTATGTTCGATGATGAGGTCTTCATCAATGAGCTGGGTTAACCCATTACTGCTGGGTTCATTGCCCAGATAAACGTTCTCTGCCACTGTCATTGACGGTATGAGATTGGGTTCCTGGAAGATAGCGCTGATGTTCGCACGCTGGGCATCGGCAGGATAGTTAAATGCAACAGGCTGTGTTCGCAGCCGTATGATGCCTGCATCAGGTGGGTACACACCCGCCAGAATGTTAATAAGTGTGGATTTTCCGGCACCGTTTTCACCTAGCAGGATATGTACTTCGCCGCAGCGAATATCAAAGTCGACACTTTTGAGGGCATGTTCACCGGGAAAGTATTTACTGATACCTTGAGCTTCTAAGAGGAGTTCACTCATAGAGTTTTTGTAGATTAATAAAAACGGTTTGCCTATACTGGCATAGTAGGAGCTTTTCCTCCACGAGTCAATAAAAGTAGTGCAGTGTTTGTGCAAGCATATTTTTTGCGTTTTCCACCTAACTGATCTTTGAACTGAAGCTCACTTCGTTATAGAGTGTCTCCTCTGCTTGACCCAATGTAAGTAGCCGCGCTCTTTGGATGATATTCTCGTGTCTCAACTGCACTGTTTTTGCACTTCTCTGCACTGTCTATGCATATGCACTGCACATATTCTGCGCTTAGCCTATTGAGGCTGACCGGCACCTGTAATACGATGCCAATAGGCATCATTACCACAATTCTGCTTTGTGGAAACTGCTCATTGAGAATAATGAAACAAAGTCGTACAATTTATGCATGGCAAAACGACAGTTCAAACTCACCGACCAACAAGAGAAAGAACTCCAACGAGCTTTCTCAAACATGAAGGATGGAGCCACCCGTATCCGGTATCAAGCCGTGCGGTTGTATGGGCGGGGCTATCCAGTGCATGAGATCGGTCAGATCACGGGATGCAGCCGCACCAGCCTGATGGAATGGTGCGCCAAGTACCGGGAACACGGCCTGGAAGGACTGGCGGATCACCGAGGTGGCCCTCATCGAGCCAGGCTGACTGCCACCCAGGTGGAAGAGGTGGCTGAGAAGCTGCGCCAGTACAAGCCCTATGACTTGTTCGGCCCCCAAGCTCACACCGGTAGCGGACAGCACTGGACGGTAGAAGACCTGGCCCGTGCCATCGAGCAGTGGTATGGGGTCACCTGGAAAAGCCGCAGTTCGTATCGAGACCTGTTTGCTCAGTGTGGGTTCTCCTATCAGCGCACCGAAAAGGTGTATAAGTCACGGCGCGAACGAGATGTGATGGACTTTGAAGAGTTGGTCGAAAAAAACTGATGGACATGGCTCAAGAAGCACCGGACACCGTCATTTTGGCCGAAGACGAAGCCTGGCTGTATCTGCAAGCCACCACCATGTATGTTTGGGCGGTACGCGGTCAGACACCCACTATTCGGGTTGACCCCGGTCGTACCAAAGCCGGTTTCTATGGCACCTTGAATCTGCAAACGGGCGAGGAAATCATCTCCCGTACTCCTGAGTTCAACTCGACCCGGTCGGCTGACCATCTACAAACCATCCTCGACACCTATCCACAACGTCCCATTCTCCTGTTTTGGGATCGGGCGACCTGGCATGGAGGCGAGCCAATCCGCCATCTGCTGGAAGCTAATCCACGCCTTGAGATTATCAAGTTTCCCGTTGGCGCTCCTGACCTGAACCCGCAAGAGCATGTCTGGAAGCAAACTCGCCGAGCGATCAGTCACAACCATCTGGTTCCCAAACTGCCTGACCTGGCGGATCGGTTCGAAACCCATTTGAACACAAACACCTTTACCAGTTCATTTCTCGTCCGCTATGGATACAACGTTGTTTGTCCGTTTTTGAATTGATTGCTCAATTAGTAGGGCCTTATGCTAGATCGATTTGAATAACGGGAAGTCTCCTTGTAGGGTTTGGGAAGCCAAAATCACCAAACGACCACAAGGAGACGTCCGAATGATAGAAGATTTCGATGATTTCTGCCTGTATATGTATGTCATCATCGATGATATCTGGAAAGTGATTGCCCCAATGTATAAGCGACCCGGTCCAGAGCCAGCATGCAGCGACAGCGAACTGCTGACAATGGCACTGGTCGGCGAATGCCGGGGATGGGAGTTGGAGACTGACTTGTTGAGCCATTGGCAAGAACATCGAGATTTGTTTCCTGTCATTCCCTCACAAAGCCGCTTCAATCGGCGGCGGCGGTACTTACACCGCGCTTTCAATCAAATCCGCCAGGCGGTACTGGAGATGCTGGACTTGAGCCGCGACCCCTATTGTGCGATTGACAGTCTGCCTGTTCCAGTGGTTCAGTTTCATCTGGTTCCCTCATCGACCGGCGACTGGAAAGCCTATGGGGCCGCCTTCGGCAAGGTGCCCAGCAAGAACAATATGACGATCTTTGGCTACAAGCTGCACTTGCTCATTACCCTGAACGGTACCATTCTCGACTTTGAACTGGCCCCAGCTAATATGCCAGACCTGGATGCAGGGTGTGATATCTTGAGCGACCATACCGACCGAATTGTGCTGGGCGACAAAGCCTATATCAGTGAATGGGTGGCCGACACCCTGCGTACTTTCAATCGTATTGAACTTCTGACCCTACCCAGAAAGAATCAGAAACAGCAGGTGTCAGACAAGTTCCGACGGTTGTTCAATAGCGTTAGGCAAATCATTGAAACGGTGAACAGTCAACTGGCCGAGCAGTTCAACCTTGAGCAGAACCACGCTCATACCTTTCTGGGGTTGGTCACTCGTCTCTACACAAAATTGACTGCTCATACCTTGTGTATCTACATCAATCGTTTGCTTGGACGGCCTGACCATTTACACATCAAGTCTTTGGCCTTTCCAATTTAGCATAAGGCCCTAGTATGTAAAAAGCGAACTCACATATCAGGCAGCCTCGTGGTAGTAATCATGGGGGGTTGATGCCAACCGTGAGCTATCGCCGCCAGAACGGGAGCTGGTCGTCGGCGGGGTCGTGAGTCAGGTTGATCGGCGACGTGCCATCAGCATTCATGACGTATATCTCCCAGTTGCCGTCGCGGTTGGTCTGAAAGGCGATCTGCGAGCCGTCAGGCGACCACGATGGGGCCCAGTCGAACGCCGGGTCATTCGTGAGGTCTTGCAGGCCCCCGCCATCTGTGTTGACGACATAGACATCGGATGAGCCGTCGCGATCCGAGCGGAAGGCAATCCGGGTTCCATCGGGAGACCAGGCCGGTGTGTAGGTGCTGCCCGCATTGGCGGTGAGCCGGGTGACTGCCGAGCCGTCAGCGTTCATCAAATAGATATCATAGACTCCGGGTGAGTTGTCGCGGTCGCTGACAAAGGCAATACGCGAGCCGTCAGGCGACCACGACGGGGCAAAGTCGTCTGCCAGATTGTCGGTCAGCCGTACCGGATTGGATCCATCGGCGTTCATCACATAGACCTCGTTGTTGCCGTTGCGGCGGGTGGTATAAGCCAGCCGCTGGCCGTCGGGTGACCAGGCCGGGAAGCCCTCGTCGATCTGCGGGGTATTGGTTAGCGCGATCTGGTCGCTGCCATCGGCGTTCATGATCCATATATCGCTGGTGGTCAGGCCAAACCGCGTGAAGGCGATGCGCTGACCATCAGGCGACCACGGGCCAGCAAAGTCGTTGGTTTCTTCTGTCGTCAGGCGCACGACGTTCCCGCCATCCGCATCCATGATGTATATATTCCGATAGTCTCCATCTCGATTCGAGTCGAATACAATCTGTCCTACGGCGCTGGCCGTAGGAAGCGGCGTTGGCTCAGTTGAGGTTCCCGCTGCCGCGTTCGGACTGATGGTGTACCAGATGTTGGATAAGAAGCCCTGGGCATCGGGTTGTACCACCTGCGCGACGATGTCTGGCGCGCCGTTGAGGCAGCGCCATTCGTAGACGGTTTCGCGCCCGGTGACCACCGCCGGGATAAAGTCCGAGTTGGGATTTTGCTGGCAGTAGCCGATTTCCTCCTGTGTCGGTGTCTGGTCGGTGTTCGCCTTTGCTTCGCAAGGCAAATTGGCCCCCACGAAACAGGCGTAGACGCTGCCATCCATGCAGCGCCAGGACGATCCGTTCTTCAGCGCGTCGATAGGTGTGTCGGGCGCATTGAGGGCCGCCTGCAATCCCTGCGCGACAGATTCAGGCACCTTGGGGCCGACGTAGTCCGGCCCTGGCGTATCTGCCGTGCCCACCGCGGCGCAGTAGGCGAATGGGTCGGTATAGGTTGCCGGAGTCGCACTAGCAGTCGGCGCAGGGAGAGTGGCCGACACAGGGGGAGCGGTCGGCGCGGGGGAAGCCCCACAGCCTGCCAGGGCCGAGCCGACGAGCATCAGGGAGGTGATCAAAACCAGACGCGTAAGTTTCATTGAGGATCTCCTCCGATTCAATCTCGAATGTGAGCGACCGGTCAGCCCTTTTTGCGAGCTTTGGGCAGCCAATCCCTCTCCCGATCACCCGCTCTACGACAGTCTTTGTGTCCGAGGAATCAAGGCAAGGTCACCGGCCACATTACTCGCCCTCATCGAACGAGGGCTGGCCGCCGATAATGTCGCGATAACCGGGAGATTTTTCGCCGGCGAGATCGCGGTATGGCTGCTGGAATTCGCGGATGGCCGGTCCGACCGCTGGCTGAGCGGCCCTGGTCTTGAGCCGCTTGAGTCGAAACGTCTCCTCACGTTCACGTTCCTCAAGCGCGCTCTCGATGAAAGCTATCGTTTCTTCGTATTCGGGGATAAAAATATGCTCCAGGGCATTCACCCGCCGCTGGGTTTTGCGCAGCTCCCCCGCGAGCCGCCACACCGATGTCGCCAGCTCGGAAAGCCTGGGGACGCTGTCCAGCACCTCGCGAAAAACGGCGCTCGCTTCGTCCAGTGCCGCCGTAGTGTCTCCCAAACTATAGGGCATTTCCGGAGGCTTTCCGCGCGCTTCGATGAGGGGAAGTGAAACGCCCATCACCCCGCGAAATTTGAGTTGGACGTCCACCGTTTTGTTCACCGCCAACGCCGCCCATTCCATGTGCTCCTGTCCCATCGTCAGGCGGGCCTGTTCCAGGGTGCGGTATGCCGCGGCCAGCCGACTCCACACCTGTTCCTGGAACACCTCAGCATCGTGGGCCAGGCGGATCAGTTCCACCGTCAGAACTTCGCGCTTCTTGTCCAGAATCTCGTAGCCCTCGCGGGAAAACTGGAGTTCCTGCTTCATACGCAGCAGGTTGCTGCGGGTGGGCGGAATGTTAATGCGCGTCATGGGCATCCCCGTAATAGTGCTCAAGCTCGTCCGTGCTGACTCGGGTAAGCTCCTCTTGAGGCAGCATAGAGAGCAGCCGCCAGCCAATGGTGAGCGTTTGCTCGATGCCCCGGTCTTCTGTCAGTTCCTGGTTGATGTATTCGTGCTCGAACGCCCGACCGAATTTCAGGTATTGCTGGTCTATACTCGAAAGCTCCTCTTCGCCGATCACCGAGGCCAGCGATCGGACTTCCTGGATGTGGGCATAAGCTGCATAAAGCTGCCCCGACAGGTGGCTGTGGTCGGCGCGGGTGCGCTCCTTGCCGATGCCGTCCTTCATCAGCCGTGACAGGCTCGGCAGCACCGCGATGGGCGGGTAAATATCCTGGTGGTAGAGGTCGCGCCCCAGGACGATCTGGCCCTCGGTAATGTAGCCGGTCAGGTCAGGCACAGGGTGGGTGATGTCGTCGTTGGGCATCGTGAGGATCGGGATCTGGGTGATCGATCCCTGGCTGCTTTTGATTCGCCCGGCTCGCTCGTATAGAGAGGCCAGGTCGCTGTAAAGATAGCCTGGGTAACCCTTGCGGCTGGGCACCTCGCCCCGAATGTTCGAGATCTGGCGTAACGCTTCGCAGTAGTTGGTTACGTCGGTGAAGATGACCAGCACGTTCATGTCGCGCTCAAAGGCCAGGTACTCGGCCAGGGTCAGCGCAACGCGTGGAGTCACCAGCCGTTCCACCGGGGGATCGTCGGCCAGGTTGAGGAACATCGCCACACGGGTCAGCGCGCCGCTCTTGACGAACGAGTCGCGGAAGTAAGCCGCCACGTCGTGCTTGACCCCCATCGCGGCGAAGACGATCGCGAACTGCGCCGACGGGGAGGGCGGCTCGCCTGCCGGTGAGCCTAACGCGGCCTGGCGCACGATCTGGGCGGCGAGCTGGTCGTGGGGCATCCCGGCACCGGAGAAGATCGGCAGCTTCTGGCCCATGACCAGGGTGTTCATGCCATCAATGGCCGAGATGCCGGTCTTGATGTAGTCACGCGGATAAACGCGCGCCGTCGGGTTGATCGGCTGCCCGTTGATGTCGGCATAATGGTCCGTCAGCGGCGGGGGGCCGCCGTCGATTGGCGTCCCCAGGCCATCGAAGACGCGCCCCAGCATTTCCTCGGCCACTGGGATGTGCAGCGGCCCGCCCAGGAAGCGAACGCGCGTCCCGTCGATGGAAAGACCCGTCGTACCAGCAAAAATCTCCACCACCGCCATGTCTTCCCCGACTTCCAATATACGCCCGCGCCGCACCCGTCCATGCGAATCGATGACCTCAACCACCTCGTCGTAGCCCACGCTCCCTGCTCCCTCGACGACCACGATGGGGCCTTCGATGCGGCTCACCCCGATGACTTCCATCCCGCCCCGATCCGGTATTTCGCTCATTGATACTTCGTCTCCAGTTGATCCATCTGCTCGTCCACTTCGTGTTGGATGTCGTCCAGCTTGGACAGTTCCTCGTTGGTGACGAGCGACTTCATTCGTATCACCGTGGTGACGACTGGCAGGTCGTGTATGGCGGTGATCGGCGCTCCGGCTTTGATGATGCGCTGCGCCCGCTGGTGAAAGTGCAGGATCACGCTCAGGATTTGGATTTGCTTCTGGATGGTCGAATAAGCGTCGACCTCATCCAGCGCATTCTGCTGCAAGAAACCCTGGCGCAGCAGCCGCGCCGTTTCAAGTATGAGTCGTTCGTCGCTGGGCAGCGCATCCGGCCCCACCAGCTTGACGATCTGGATCAACCGGCTTTCTTCGTTGAGGATATCCATCGCCTGGCCGCGCATGGCGTACCAGTCTTCGCCGACCTGCTCGCGCCACCAGTCCGCAACGTCGCCCAGGTATTCGCTGTAGCTTTCCAGCCAGTTGACCGCCGGGAAATGGCGCGCCGAGGCCAGCGCCTTGTCCAGCGCCCAGAAGCAGCGGATAAACCGCCGGGTGTGCTGGGTGACGGGTTCGGAAAAGTCGCCGCCGGGTGGGGAGACAGCCCCGATGACGCTCACCGAGCCGGTTTGGCCGTTCAGGGTTTCCACTGACCCGGCCCGTTCGTAGAACTCGGCCAGGCGCGCTGCCAGGTAGGCCGGGTATCCTTCTTCGGCGGGCATTTCTTCCAGGCGTCCCGAAATCTCGCGCAGCGCCTCCGCCCATCGGGAAGTCGAGTCGGCCATCAGGGCCACGTGATAGCCCATGTCGCGATAGTACTCGGCGATGGTGATGCCGGTGTAGATGCTGGCCTCGCGGGCAGCCACCGGCATGTTCGACGTGTTGGCGATGAGCACGGTGCGCTCCATCAGCGGGCGGCCGCTGCGGGGGTCTTCCAGTTGCGGGAACTCTTGCAGCACCTCGGTCATCTCGTTGCCCCGTTCGCCGCAGCCGATATACACAACCACCTGCGCGTCCGACCACTTGGCGATGCTGTGTTGGGTCACCGTCTTGCCCGCGCCAAACCCGCCAGGGATGGCAGCAGAACCCCCCTTGGCCAGTGGGAACAAGGTATCCAGCACCCGCTGCCCGGTGATCAACGGTTCGGCGGCGCCCCGGCGAGCGCGGTAGGGGCGCGGCCGGCGCACAGGCCAACGCTGCAACATGGT
>JARRJX010000025.1:0-9631 GCA_037388645.1 Chloroflexota bacterium | reverse complement strand
GCACCCCGCTGTTCTTGCGCCTGCTGGCGGGCGTTCACCGCGAGGGGACGGTGCTCACACCGCAGCCAGCCGCCCTGTTCCAGACGATCAGCGATTCGCTGATCCGCGAATGGCGGCTGCCCCAGGGGGCGGCCACCGAGCCAAGCGTGCTCGAACAAGACGTGGTCCCCCTGCTGGGAGAACTGGCATTCTGGCTCCAGGCTTCCCGCGCCAGCGGCGTGATCGACGAGCGGGAGCTGCACGAGATCCTGAGCCAGTCCTGGCAGAACCTGCACCCCAACACCGGCCACGACGAGGTCGACCGGGCGATCGGGCAGTTCATCAGCCGCCTGCGCAGCAAGGACGCGCTCCTGCGCGAGATTCAGCCGGGCCGCTACTGTTTCACCTTCCACGCGTTGCAGGAATATTTCGCCGCCCGCTACCTCGTCTCTCGTTATCGGCTGGCGGCACGCCGGATCAGGGCGCTGCTCCACAACCCGCGCTGGAGCGAAGTGATCCGCCTGGCGATCGGGTTCGTCTTCCTCAACTCGCGCGAGGACGCCTCCGACCTGATCGAGACGGCCATCCTGGCGCAGGGCGACCGGGCCGAGCAGCTTGGCTTCACGCCGAGCGCGCTGGAGGACTTGCTCCACCGCGACCTGTTCTTCGCGGTGAGCCTGCTCGGTGAGGGCATCGAAGCGCGCTCCGGCACGCTCGACTCCATCGTCGACAGGCTGATGGCGCTCTGGCTCCAGGGCGACCGCGACAGCGCGGGCCGCTTCAAGCTGATCTTTGACCGGGTCTGGCACTACCTGGTCAGCCTGGAAGGCACGCAGGCCAGCCTGGCGGCCTTCCAGATCGCAGCCAAACACACGACCGGCCACGACGAGCACGTCCGGGCGCACGCGATGGACGCCCTGACCGCCTGGCCGCAGCTCCGCGCGCGGGGGATCGCGGCAGCGGTCGAAGCCTGCGACGAGGACGACCCGGTGCTGGTGCGCCAGGCGACGGCCCAGGCGTTGTGCCAGGCTGAAGACCTGTCGTTGGACGCGTACATCCTGCTCCTGGCCCTCACCCGGAAAGACAACACCACGGTCCAGGAGCTTGCCCGGAAGGCGCTTAAGGGGGCGGCCCCCGTGCCGGAGGAAGCGCTGCAGATTTGGATCGACATGATCCGGAGGCGGAAAGAAAACCCGGAGCAGTGCCTGCTCGCCCTGCGGGTCCTGGCCCACATGGGCAGCCTCCCCCCCTCGCTGATCGACGACCTGCTCAAGCTGATCAACGACGACGAGATCGAGTTCCGGGTGGCCGCCGTGACCACGCTCGCCAGCGTGTTCGACCTGAGCGACGAGGCGCTGACCGAGATCGCGATGCGGGCCAGGCGCGACATGATCGAGTTCCGCGTGGCGGCGATCAAGGTGTTCCAGCGCGCGGTCGAGCTGCCGGACGAAGTGATCGAGCTGCTGACCGGCTGGGTAAACAGCAAAGAGGTCGTCGAGGTGCGCTACCAGGCAGTGATGGCCCTGGGAGGCTGCCTCAACGCCTCCAACAACGTCCTGGAAGCCCTGGTCGGCTGCCTGGACGACCCGGTCGACATGGTCAAGGCCGAGGCAATCGACCCGCTTGCCGTCAAAGGACAGAGCAACCACCTAATCGTCCACCGGCTGTCTCACCTGGTGCGGGAATTAAGCTCCCTGGTTCGGATCGCCCTCGCCGGGGCGCTCAGGCACTTCCCCCGCCCCGACGACGAGGTCAGGCGCATCATGATCACCCTGCTCAGGGACGGCGACCGGGCGGTGCGCCTGGCGACTTTGAAGAGCGCCGCCCTGCTTGAGCGGCCCGACGACGATCTCGTCGACAACCTGATCGCGATGCTCAAGGTGACCGACCCGGAGATCAAGCAGGAGACGGTGATGACACTGGCCGCCCTGCGCCACCTGCCAGACCGCGCAGTCTCCGCGCTCGCCGGAACTATCCTGGCCTACTGGGAGTGCTGCGGAACGGCCATTCGGGACTGCCTGGCCGCGCACGCGCCGCTCGGCAAAGACATCGCCCAGCAGCTTCAAAACCTGATCCAGATGAAGCCGGGCAAGTCTTACCTGGTTTACAATGCACCCGATGGGCCAGCGGCGCTGGTTCTGGAGATTCTGGGGTACGCGCTTGAGGAGAAGTCGTCTCTGTCCGGCGAGCTGCTCAAAATCGCCAGGGATGCGCCCTCCGCAAAATCAGAGGACAAGCAGGAGCAGATCGACGCTATCCGCGTGGGGGCGCTGCGCGGATTGGCCCAGGCGAGGGAGATGGGGCCGGAGTTGACGGAGACGCTGGTCAACCTGCTCGGCAGCGGGCCGCTGCCGGTGCGCAGCGCGGCGGGCATCACCCTGGCCCACCTGATCCGCAACCTGCCCAACCCGCCCTTCGATGGGCAGGAAATCCTGGACGTGGCGAGGCAGGTTGGCCTGCTGTTTGACGATAAAAACCTGAAGCCGTCCGCGTCCTGGGAGAAGAACGGCGAGGTGGAGAACGACCTGCTGCTCGCCCTGAACTGGCTGGTCGCGTTCGCCCGGCTAGACCTGCCGCGCCTGACGTCAGGCTACCACACCTAGAACAGCCGCATCGCCAGCCGAATCAGCACCGACGCAATCGACACGGCGCGCAGCAGGAACTCGGCCTTGGATTCGTCGGGGACAAAGACCTCTGCCGCGGCCTCCAGCACGGATGACACGGACGACAGCTTTTGAACCAGCCTGCCCTTAGAAGGTTTTTTGTCCTTTTTGACCAGGTCGGTGGCCTGCTCGATGTCGGTGAGCACCTGCTGCGCCGCCGTCACGCCGATCTCACCCGACTCCCTGGCCTTGACGATCAGCTCCTTCAGCTCGGAGAGCAGGTCGGAGAACTGGGTTTGCTCGTCCGTCGAGCTGCCCTGCTGGATCACCAGGTCGTTGCCCGCGAAGTGGGTGCCGTTCACCGTGCCGCCCCCGACGACAGCCCCCGGCCCGACGTTGCCATGCACCACGATGTGGTCGCCGCCGATTGTAACACTTTTGTTGCCTTGACTATCTTCCGTTTGAGACAGGTTTCGGTTAGGATTAGGTTGTTCGTCCATTAAAGTCTCCTTTGCATCATTCGCCTATTGTAAGAATATCCGCCAGTTAAGCAAAGCAACGAGGTGCAGGTATGGATAATCTCGTCCCACTCGAAGGAAAACCATCCAATCTCCAACGCACCCCAAAAGCCCTGCTCACCGGAAGCCAGAAGATCGATTGGCTTCCCGACGAATACATTCAAGCGCTCGGCGCGCTCGCCTCTCATTTCAAAAAAGAGGGCAAGCTGGAACGCCTGGAGGAGCTGGCCGGACGCATCTTCGAGCTATACCAGGACTTCACCAAAAATGGAGATTGCCCGGAGGGAATCGGCAACTCTCCCGTATTGAACAACGGAAACGTCCGGCATGTGCGGGACAACATCGAGGTTCACGGCGACCCGGCCCCCGGATCGGTCGCCGGTGACGGGACGGTGAACGGCACCAACTTCGCGGGCAACGACGTCGTCGAGGTCCAGGACGGCGGCCTGCACATCGGGCACGTCGGCACCCTGAACGTGGGGGAAGCCGCCCCGACCACCTTCAAGAAGGCGGCGGTGTTCAACGAGCTGGAGCGGACCTACCTGCAGCGGCTGATCAAGGTGGCGAACCGCGTGCCGCTCGGCCAGCTTGGCACGCACACCGCCAAGCCGGACGAGACGGTCGGGGAAATCCACCTCGAATCGATCTTCGTGCCGGTCGACATCATGCGCACTGAATCGACCGCCCGCAGCGCCGACGACCCGGCCACGCTCGCCCCGACCCCGGCGCTGAGCGCGGTGATCCGCACGCCGCGCCTGATCCTGCTGGGCGATCCCGGCTCCGGCAAGTCGACCTTCCTGAACTTCCTGACGCTCAGCCTGGCCTACGCGCGGCTCTACCCGGAGCGTGATTACCTTGAGCGCCTGAACGTGCCCAAGAAGAAAGAGCAGCGCGGCGCGACCTGGGGCCACGGCCCGCTGCTGCCCGTCCGGCTGGACATGAAGGAGCTGGCCCACGACATCCCCAACGGCAAGCGCAAGGGGACGGCCAGCCTGGTCTGGAAGCACATCGTCAACCAGCTTGCCGCGGCCAACCTGGGCGACTTCAGCGATAAGCTGCTCGGCCTGCTTGAGAAGGGCGAGTGCCTGGTGATGTTCGATGGGCTGGACGAGATCCCCAGCGCCAAGCACCGCCACCTGGTCTCCGAGGCAATCTGTGATTTCGCCGATACCTACAACGACAACCGCTTCCTGGCGACCTGCCGGGTGCTGTCTTATACCGATCCACGCTGGCAGTTAAGGAGCTTCCCGGCCCGGCGGCTGGCCCCGCTCAGCGAGTCGACGATCAACACCTTCATCGGCAACTGGTACACCGCGCTGGCCGCCCAGGGCGAGGGCAACCGCTCCTGGGCCAGCCAGAAGACCGCCGAGCTGCGCCGGGCCGCCGCGTCGCTGCCCGACCTGGCGCAGAACCCGATGCTGCTCACCGTGATGGCCGTGATCCACACCTACAAGGGCACGCTGCCCAAGGAGCGCGCCCGCCTCTACCACGACTGCGTCGAGCTGCTGCTCTGGAACTGGCGGCGCAACAAGCGCTCGAAGAACGGCACCTGGCAGCTGGGCATCCTGGAGGAGCTGGACACCCGCGAGGAGCGCCTGGTCAACGGCCTGTGCGAGGTGGCCTTCCACGCGCAGCGCTCCCAGGGGGCCTGGGCGGGCACGGCCTACATCCCGGAAGTCGAGGTGATGAACATCCTCCAGCGTTATCTCGACAACGACTGGAGCAAGGCGCAGCGCTTCTGCAAATACGTCGAGGAGGAGGCCGGGCTGCTCGTCGGGCGCGGCGAGGCCGAATCCGGCGGGCGGATGTACTCCTTCCCGCACCGGGGCTTCCAGGAGTTCCTGGCCGGGCAGCACATCGTCTCAAGCTGGGAGTTCCCCCAGCTGGTCGCCAGCCTGGCAGCGGAGGGCGACCTGTGGCACGAGGTGATGCTGCTGGCGATCGGCCACCTGGTCTACAACCGGCGCGACGTTGCCTCCCCGCTGATCGCGATCGACATGCTCACCCGGATCGAATCGCCCAACAGCGAGACCGATTGGCGGACGATCTGGTGGGCGGGCGAGATGCTTCAGATCGTGGGCCGCTCGGTCGCCGAGGCGGACAAACACCTGGGTGAGAAGATCGTCCCCCGGATCGTCCGGCTCCTGGCGAAGCTGGTCGAGGGCGGCCACCTGACCGCGGCGGAGCGCGCCCAGGCGGCGGACGTGCTGGGCGTGCTGGGCGACCCCCGTCCGGGCGTGGCCGACAGCCCCCGGCTGGTGCACATCGAAGGCGGCCCTTTCCAGATGGGCGCGGACGGCGAGGCGCACGAGGTCAGCTTGAGGCCGTTCCACCTGGCCCGCTACCCGGTCACCAACGCCCAGTTCAGGGCCTTCGTTGAGGATGGCGGGTACGACGAGAAGCGCTACTGGACGGCGGCGGGCTGGGAATGGCGGGGCCAGCACTGCCAGTCGCAGGGGCTGCTGGACGACCCGTATTATGGCATCGACAACCGCCCGGTGGTGGGCATCACCTGGTACGAGGCGGTCGCCTACGCCAACTGGCTGGCCGAGAAGACCGGCAAGCCCTACCGCCTGCCGACCGAGGCCGAGTGGGAGCGCGCCGCCGCCGGGACGGAAGGCCGCCGCTACCCGTTCGGCAGCCGGGCGCACGCCCAGGTCGCCAACGTCCGCGACGCGGGCATCGGCCAGACCACGGCGGTGGGCGTCTTCCCCGGCGACTGCACCCCGGAGGGCCTGTTCGACATGGCGGGCAACGTCTGGGAGTGGTGCAGCAGCCTGGATAAGCCCTACCCCTACGTGGTCAACAACGGGCGCGAGAACCTGGAAGGCAGCGCCGCACGAATCCTGCGGGGCGGCTCGTTTGACAGCGCGCGCAAGGCGATCCATAGTACAGAGCGGCGGCCAGTTGACCCCCACGCGGTCGTCTCGCTGATCGGCTTCCGCGTGGCGGCAGACGCCAGCTAGGATTCAACGCTACATCCATTCGAGGGGGGTGCCATGTCAGGCTTTGTGATCTGGGAGGTGGCGACTTACAAGCTCTTCCAGTATGCGACCGGCTTTCGCTACCAGAATCGCCCGGTCAAGGCGATGCTCGTGCTGGAGGAGGCCGGTGGGGGCCGGGAGGTTTACGCCTATTTCACCACGGAGACGCCCATACCGAACGAGGTCATCGCCGAAAACCGGATGATCGTCTGGTATGAGTACGACCAGTTCCATCCGATCATGGAGATGCTGCGCGAGGAACGCCCGGTCTACGTGCACATCCTCGACAACGCGGACAGGAAGCTGTTAGCCATCGCCACCGATAAAGAGCCGGTCGGCGAGGGCGAGCGATAACCCACAACCGGTTAATTCGCCGGTTCATCGGGCATCCGGAGTGCTTATCGGGTGCCCGATTGCTGTCATGCGTTACAATGGGCGCTCGCGGGGGCGCTTCCCCCGATCCCAATCGCCCGGAGGAAAAAGCCACAGCCATGCCAGCCAGCCCGATCCGCGTGATGATGATCTCCAAGGCGCTGGTCGTCGGGGCCTACCAGCGTAAGCTGGAGGAGATCGCCGCCTACCCTGAGATCGACCTTGCCGTCGTCGTCCCGCCCGCCTGGGGCGGTCAGCCGTTGGAGCGCGCCTACATCCAGGGCTACCGCCTGATCGTCGAGCCGGTTCGCTTTAACGGGAACTTCCACCTGCACTATTATCCGGGGCTGCCCAGGCGTATCGCGGAATTCAAGCCGCAGGTCGTGCACGTCGACGAGGAGCCGTACAACCTCGCCACCTACCTCGCGATTCGGGCCGCGCGCCGCGCCGGGGCAAAGACGTTGTTCTTCTCCTGGCAGAACCTCAAGCGGCGTTACCCCTTCCCCTTCGGGCTGATCGAGCGCTGGGTGCTGGCGCACGCCGACCACGCGCTGGTCGGCAGCCAGGAGGCGGCGGGCATCTGGGGGGAAAAGGGCTTTATGGGGCCGCTGTCGGTCATCCCCCAGTTTGGCGTCGATCCGGAATTGTTCACCCCCCCTGCCCTGCCGGGGGCGCACCGCCGCTTCACGATCGGCTACGCGGGCAGGCTCGTCCCGGAGAAGGGCCTCGACCTGCTGATCGAGGCTGCCGCCCGGCTGCCCGGCGAATGGTATCTGCGGCTGCTGGGCGCTGGCCCGGAGCGCGAGGCGCTGCGCACGCGGGCCGGGCTGCTCAACATCGGGGGCAGCGTCAGCGTCGAGGAGCCGCGGCCCTCTACCGGGATGCCCGGCTTCTACCACGACCTGGACGCGTTCGTGCTGCCCTCCCGGACGCAGCGCAACTGGAAGGAGCAGTTCGGGCGGGTGCTGATCGAGGCGATGGCCTGCGGCGTGCCGGTGATCGGGGCACGCAGCGGCGCGATCCCGGAGGTGATCGGCGAGGCCGGTCTGCTCTTCCCGGAGGGCGACGCCGCCGCCCTGCGCGATCAGCTCCACCGGCTGATGGCGGACGACTCGCTCCGCCGGGCGCTGGCGATGGCGGGCCGCCGGCGGGTGCTGGCCCACTTCACCCAGGCGCAAATCGCCGCCCAGACGGTGGACGTATACCGGGAGTTGGCCGGGCTGGAGTCGGGGTAGCGCGGCTCATTGCTCGCCGCGCGCCACCCGCAGCCTGCCCTCCAATTCGCTGAGCATGATCGCCGTCGCCCCCCAGATCACCTGGCCGTCGTAGCGGTAAAACGGCACGTCCCGCTCGACCTCCTCGAACTGCCAGCGCTCCTGCGTTTTGATCGAATCGTCCACCAGCCGGTCGAGCGGCATCTCGATCAGCCCGGCCACCTCGACCGGGTTGGCCGTGAAGTGGGGCCGCTCGTCCAGGTAGCCGACGAAGGGGTGAATCTCAAAATCGCTGACCGAGACGTACAGCGGCGTGAGCGCGCCGATCAGGTGAACCTCGTCCGCGCAGATGCCGACCTCCTCGCAGGTCTCGCGGATCGCCGTCTGGAGCAGCGTCTCGCCCGGCTCGCGCGCGCCGCCCGGCAGCGAGATCTGCCCTTTGTGGTTGGGCAGCGCCTCCGACCGGCGGGTGAGCACGAACCACCAATCCCCCTCAACCGGGTAGAGCAGCACCAGGACGCTGGCCGGGCGGCCCGTGCCCTCCTGGTAGAGGGAGTGGTGCAGGTCGCGCGCGGGCCGGGGAAACATGCGTCCCCAGGCCGCCTCCACGTCGAAATCGGCCAGCGCCAGGGCGCGGCGCACGTCCGCCAGCGTCAGGTGTTGGGGGGAAGGATGGTTCATTCGGGGCACCATTAGGTCGGTCGGTTTATGAGATGATTGTAGCGGGGGCCGCGCGTGGCGGCTAACGGGCACTCCGCCTCTTGTGGGGCGTCGGGCTGGCCTGATATAATCTGGCGGCTCCGGCGGCCTCGCAGGGGCGTCATCTGTTAGAGGGATACACTATATGTTAGAGAAACTTGCCGGGATCGCCAGCCGCTACGACGAGCTGGAGCAGTTGATGGCCGATCCCACCATCGCCGCCGATTACGAGAAGGTGGCCGAATACGCCCAGGAGCGCAGCGCCCTCCAGCCAATCGTTGAGGGCTACCGGGAATACCTTGACACGTTAGAGCAGCTCGACGAGGCGGAGGCGCTGCTCGATTCCGAGGACGCCGAGATGCGCGAGCTGGCCCACGAGGAAGTGGACAGCCTGGCCCAGCGCCGGGACGAGCTTGAGGAAAAGCTGCGCCTGCTGCTGCTGCCCAAAGACCCGCGCGACGCGAAGAACGTGATCATGGAGATTCGGGCGGGCGCAGGCGGGGACGAGGCCGGTATTTTCGCCGCCGACCTGTTCCGGATGTACACGCGCTACGCCGAGAACAACCGCTGGAAGGTCGAGGTCTTGAGCAGCAACGAGACCGGCGTGGGCGGCTTCAAGGAGGTGGTGTTCCAGATCAAGGGGCGCGGTGCGTTCTCCCGTCTGAAATACGAGAGCGGCGTCCACCGCGTGCAGCGCGTCCCGGTGACCGAGAGCCAGGGCCGCATCCACACCAGCACGGCCACGGTGGCGGTGCTGGCCGAGGTCGACGACGTGGAGATCGAGATCAACGATGCCGACCTGGAGGTCGACACCTTCCGGGCGGGCGGCGCGGGCGGCCAGCACGTCCAGAAGAACGAGACCGCGATCCGCATCACCCACAAGCCGACCGGCATGGTCGTCCAGTGCCAGGACGAGCGCAGCAAGACCCAGAACCTGCTGCGCGCGATGTCGATCCTGCGGGCGCGCCTCTATGATATGGAACAGCGGCGCGTCCAGGAGGAACAGGCCGCCACCCGCCGCTCGATGGTCGGCAGCGGCGACCGGGCCGAGAAGATCCGCACCTACAACTACCCGCAGAACCGCGTCACCGATCACCGTATCAACATGAGCAGCTACAACCTGGCTGGCGTGGTCGACGGCGACCTGGACGAGTTCATCGACGAGCTGGCAACGCGCGACCAGGCCGAGCGCTTGCAGCATGACGCCTGATCCGGGCCAGACGACGCCCGCCCAGGCCGCGCCAATCGGCACGTGAGACGCT
>JARRJX010000024.1:0-9638 GCA_037388645.1 Chloroflexota bacterium | reverse complement strand
ACCGAGGCCCTCCTGGATAAGGCGGGTAACGGGGCCGTTGGCTCCCAGCGTTATATGACCGAGGAGGAGCGCACCGCCTATGTGCGCGACTACCTGGAGCTGGTCGCCGAGATCGACGAGTTAGAGGATCGGGTCAGCCAGGTGTATATCGACCCCACCGTCGACGACCCGGAGGCGGCCACTGCCGACCTGCGCGCCCACCGGGACGCGCTGCGCGTCGAGCAGCAGCGCAGGCAGGCGCTGGCCGAGTCGATTGTCCAGGCCCAGATTTCGGACGTGCTGGTCGAGTACGGGTTTGGGCGCTTTGGTGAGGTGTTCCCGCCGGTTGCCATCCGCTTTACCCGGCTTCCCACCATCCTGATCATCTCCCACCGGGACGTGATCGAGCGAACCGGCGCTTACCCTTTAGAGCACGGGCTGACCGTCGATCAGATGGAGCGGATCGAGGATGGCGTCGACGACGAGCTGGACGTCTCGTCGCTGATCGTGCCTCTGGGCGGGTTGGCCGTCTGGCCCGCGATGCAGATCGAGACCGGTTACCTGCCCTTCGTGTTCGAGGTGGGGGCGCATGAGTGGACCCATCATTACCTGGCGTTCTACCCGCTGGGCTTTAATTATGGCGCGACGCCCGATCTGTACACCATCAACGAGACGGTCGCCGGGATCGTCGAGAACGAGATCGGCTGGGCAGTGCTGAACAAATACTACCCCGACCTGGCTCCCCCACCCCCCGATTACACCCCCCGGCCTGAGCCGATAGCGCCGCCTCCATCCGAGTCTGCCGAGCCACCCCCCTTTGATTTTCGCGCCGAGATGCACGAGACGCGCGTGCAAGCTGATGCCTTGCTCGCCGCCGGGCAGATCGACGAGGCGGAGGCATACATGGAGGCACGGCGGCGGATCTTCGTGGAGCACGGCTACCAGATTCGCAAGATCAACCAGGCCTATTTCGCCTTTTATGGTTCCTATGCCGACGAGCCAGGCGCGACAGGCTCAAACCCGATCGGCCCGGCGCTGCGTGAGCTGCGTTTCTACAGCCCCTCGCTGGTCGATTTCATCGACAGCGTGCGCGGCGTGACGACCTTCGAGGAGATTCAACGCGCCCTGGAGACGGCCCGCGCCGCGCGCTCGTGAGCGGTTTGTGACTCCGCCGCCGAACAGGCCCACGCTAGCAAAGTCTGTGACAAGTCGATATACTGCGAGGCGCGTGCCGCGCTGGGAAAGGCGCACGCTGGTAACGGTTGAAAAGGTGAAGGGTTCAGAGTAGTGCTTACCACCAGGGCTTTGCGCAATTTTGATTACCTGCTGCTCGTCCTCGTGATCATTCTGATCGTCCTGGGGATCATGATGATCGCCAGCGCGACCCGCGACGTAGCCAGTCTGGAAGGCCGCGTGCAGAGCCAGACCTTTTTTGGCATCGTCGGCATCGGCGTGGTGCTGGCGGTGGCTGCCTTCGACTACCGCTACCTGACCAGCACCTACCTCTGGATTTACGGCGTGCTGGTCGTGTTCCTGGCGCTGGGGAGCCTGTTAGGCACGGAGGGGGAAGCCGGGGCGCAGAGCTGGATCAACCTGGGTGTGGCCGGTTTCCAGCCCTCCGAGCTGGCGAAGATGCTGCTGATCATCGTGCTGGCCCAGCAGCTTGCCCAGAACGCCGGGCGCATCGACCACCTGCAAACCGTGTTGATCTCGCTGGGTTTTGTGGCGATCCCCGTGTTTTTCATTTTCATCCAGCCCGACCTCGGCATTACCATCCTGGTGCTGGTCACCTGGTTTGTGATGGTATGGGCCGCCGGGATGCGCTGGCAGCATATCCTGTTGTTCGCCCTGGTAGGGTTGATCGTCATGCCGATCCTCTGGAGCCAGATGGAGGACTATCAGCGCTCGCGTATCTCGGTGTTCATCAATCCCGAAAATGACCCCGATGCCTTCTTTAACATCGACCAGGCGCTGGTGGCGATCGGCAACGGCGGCGTGCTGGGCCGTGGGTACATGCAGGGCTCGCAGAGCCAGCTTCGCTATCTGCGCGTCCGCCATACCGACTTCATCTTCGCCGTCATCGCCGAGGAGTTGGGCTTCGTCGGCGGGGTGGCGGTGCTCGGATTGATCTTCCTGGTCGTGCTGCGCGTCCTGCGCGCGGCGCGCCTGTCGCACGATATGGCCGGGGGGTTGATCTGTTATGGCGTGGCGACCGTGATCTTCTTCCAGACTCTCGTATCGATCGGCATGAACCTGCGATTGCTCCCCGTCACCGGCCTGACTCTGCCCTTTATCAGTTCCGGGGGCAGCTCGCTCGTGACGCTGTTGTTCGGGATCGGGCTGGTGGAGAGCGTCCTGCTGCGCCGCGACCCGCGAGACGTGTGACCGGTCTCTAATAGGTAAGCCGAAAGGCAGGGCCAACAATGGCAGTCCCCTCCAATCCGGTTGATCTGGCGATCTGGCGTCGCACTGTCGCCGAGATGTACGCCTTCGTCCGGCAGACCTGGGCCGAGGATCAGCCCGACGCCTGCGACATGTTCCGCGCCGAGCGGGATCGGATGTTCAAGGAGCATTCGCAAACCCCGCTGACCGGAGAGCAGGCTGAGTTCTTCGCATTCTTAGAGTATTATCCCTACGATCCGGCCTGGCGGGTCACCGGGGCCATCGACAGCAAGGTCAAACAGCAGACGTTTACGATTGACCTGCCTGACGAGGGTCCGTTCCGTTACACGCGCGTGGCCCGCGTCCGCTTCGAGGTGCTCCAGCAGGAGGCCGAGCTGAGCCTGTTCTGGGTCGAGGGGTACGGCGGGGGCCTGTTCCTGCCCTTCAAGGACGAGACCAACGGGGAGGAAACCTACGGCGGCGGGCGCTACCTGTACGACACCGTCAAGGGGGCCGATCTGCGTATCGAGCCAGGCGAGCTTATCCTTGATTTCAATTACGCCTACAACCCCTCCTGCGCGTATAATGACCGCTGGGTATGCCCGCTCCCCCCGGCGGAGAACACGCTGCCCTTCCCCGTCGAAGCCGGGGAAAAAGCATTCATTGGGTAAGAAACCCTCTCGAAGGAGACTGTTCGTTGTCAGACACACCATCACGCCCGGTTCGGGTGCGCTTCGCGCCCAGCCCGACCGGTTATTTGCATATCGGCGGGGCGCGGACGGCCTTGTTCACCTGGATGTTCGCCCGTAAGCACCAGGGGGTGTTTATTCTGCGCATCGAGGACACCGATCAGAAGCGATACGTGCCCGATTCCGAGGCAGACATCAAGGCCAGCCTGCGCTGGCTGGGGCTGGATTGGGATGAAGGCCCGGAGGTGGGTGGCGGTTATGGCCCGTACTACCAGTCGCAGCGCACCGATTTATACCGTCAGTGGGCGGACTGGCTGATCGAGCGCGGCTTTGCCTACCGCTGCGACTGCACACCGGAGCGTCTCAAGCGGGTGCGCCAGGAGCAGGAAAAGCTCGGCCTGAGCCGGGGTTACGACCGCCACTGTCGGGATCGCCACCTTGGCCCGGATGTCGGGCCGCACGTGGTGCGTTTTATGATGCCCCTCGACGGCGAGACGGTCGTCGACGACCTGGTGCGAGGCCCGATCACCTTTCAGAATGCCGAGCTGAACGACCTGGTGCTGCTCAAGTCCGACGGCCTGCCCACCTACCACTTGGCGAACGTGGTCGACGATCATTTTATGGAGATCAGCCACATCATGCGCGCCGACGAGTGGTTAGCCACCGCGCCGCTGCACAGCCGCATCTATGAGGCGTTTGGCTGGGAGATGCCCCCCATCGCCCACCTGCCGGTCATCCTGAGTCCCAGCGGCAAAGGGAAGCTCAGCAAGCGCGACCGGGCCTTCCAGGAGGACGGCACCCAGGTGCTCGTCCAGGTGCGCGAGTTCAAAGAGGCCGGTTACCTGCCGGAGGCCGTCGTCAACTTCCTGACCAACGTCGGCTGGGCGTTCGGTGACGACCGGGAGATTTTCTCCCCGGAGGAGTCGATCCCGCGCTTTCGCCTGGAAGACATCAACCCCGCCCCTGCCAAGCTGCCCTACAGCAAGCTGGAAGCGATCAACGGTGTCTACATCCGGGAGAAGTTATCAGACGAAGACCTCGCCGCCCGCCTCAAGCCGGTTTTTGAGGGGGCGGGGCTGGCGGTGGATGAGAAGCGCCTGCTGCGGGTCGTCCCCCTGCTCCGGGAGCGGATCAAAGTGCTCGACGACGCGCTGGCGATGGTCGGCTTCCTGTTTGAGGACGAGGTCAGCCCCGACCCGGCAGACCTGATCCAGAAGAAGATGGACGCCCAGGGCACGGTCGAGGCGCTGCGGGCCTCCTATGAGGCGCTGGCGGCGCTGGAGGATTTCTCCGCCGAATCGCAGGAGGAGACCATGCGCGCCCTGGCCGAAAAGCTCGGCCTGAAGCCCGGCCAGTTGTTCGGGGCGGTGCGCGTGGCGGTGACCGGCCAGCGGGTCTCGCCCCCCCTCTTCGAGACGATGGAGATCGTCGGGCAGCAGACCAGCCTCAAGCGCATCGAGGCAGCGATGGCCCTGCTGGCAGGCTGAGAGGACATCGAGGGTTACGAGGCAATCCCCGGCCAGATCGCCTGCTGTCGACATCTTCTATCACGGTGGAAAATAGTCCACTTCAGTGGACATTTTACTTCTAAGCGACTTAAGTCGCCCCGCATGGTTTTAACCTGCGGCGGTCGTCGCATCGCCGATTGATCGCCTGACACCATTGCCGCATTATTCTACGAAGTCTTGGGCGCGGTGTTTTTGATTCGCGCCTCACTCATCCCCCGCGCCGCCTGCGCTCAGCTTGCGCAGCAGCCGCTCGCGGCGGTGGCGCAGCGAGGCGAGTGCCGTGGTGCGTCGCAGCCCAGGCCGCCACGACTCGGCCAGATCGATGCCCAGCTCGGTCCATTCCAGGGCGGTCTTCAGGTTGACCGCCTGCCATTCGTAGTGCTTCGCCAGTTCTTCGTGCCCCACCGTGTCCAGCTTCAGGTCGGCCAGGAAGGCCCACAGCGGCAGCGCCTCGTCCCGGCGCTCGCTGCGTTTGAGCAGGTAGGCCAGCCCATAGAGCGCGTCGTAGCGTGCCTGGGCGTCCGGCGCGTCGTCGAGCGCCGCCCGGTAGGCCGCCTCCGATTCGGCCATCAGGTCCCGGTTGTGATACCAGCGCGCCAGGCTGAGCCGGTCTTCGTTCGGTAGAGTTGTTTTTGGCTGGGCGAAGGTGTTGCAGATCAGCGCCCCCAGCGTCACCATAGACAGCAAGTCCTGCTGGTTGTGGTAGAACACGCCCTGCATCGCGCGGGCGTCGCCCGTGTTCAGGTACTCGCGGTAGAGCGCCGGGATCAGGTAGCCGGGCACGTCGGCCTGGTCGCGCTGCCGCCCCAGGATGTGCGTCTCAAGCGACCCCAGCGAGCAGGAGGGGAGCCGCCGCCGCCACAGCCGCCGGGCGGGCGGCAGCAGGTCGAAGTTGGGCAGGGTGGGCAGCGGGTGGCGCATCCGGGCGCGGATGAAGCGGTCGTTGAGCAGCGGGACGTCGAATGCCTGCCCGTTGAACGTGACCAGTCCGCTGGTCGGCGGGATCAGCTCGCGCAGCAGGATCAGCATCGCGCGCTCCTCGCCGGGATTGCGCAGGAAGAACTGGTGGATCTCGAAATAGCCTGCCGCGTTGAAGAACCCGATCCCAACCATGAAGGCCAGCGCCCCACCCCCCAGCCCGGTGGTCTCGGTGTCCAGGAAGATGAAGTCCTGGGGCGCAACCCGCCCCAATCCAGGCCACTCTCCAACCTCGCCGATCGTCTCCGGGGAGAGGGCTAGCCAGCTTTCCAGCGGCAGCGGCCCGTGGGGTGTCTCCAGAGGAAAGCTGCTGCTGACCTCGTAGCAGGTTCCGGCCTGGGTCTCAAGCTCCCGCCCGTCGAGCGCTTCCTCAAGGGGCAGGGCAGGTTGCCTGCGAGGCGTGGGGGCGAAGTCGCGCCCGGTTCTCACCCCCAGCCGCCGCAGCCGCCGACGCAGGTCGGCCATCGCCGCCGATCGGTCTTCCCCTGCCGGTTGTTTCCCCGACTGCTCCTCGTCCATTGTGGTCTGATCTGGCTCTCTTTTTCGTCGAATGTGGCGGTGCTGCTTGCCTGCCGCCTGGCCTGTGATTCTCTTGTGACTTATGTCACCGGGGCACGGTGTGGTTTGTAACTACGATTCCTGGCGTCGATAGCGTACTATAACGGGCAGAGACGAGATAACGCCCATCGCTGTCTCCTCCCTTTGGCGAAGGCTCCCGACAGGTTACCCCCCCTCACACCTGGGCGGGAGCTTCGCTTTATGGTATCTGTTATAGTATCTGGATATTCCAATTCCTTTTCCAATGATATACTTGTTGGCAGAACGAGTAATTCGTTCAATATTTTTTAGAATAAGAATTACTGCCATGAGCAAACCGTTCCCGTAGGGATAAGGTTTGCCAGTCACAAAAGTCCCTGTTTTTAGAGACTTATCGTGAACCACCTGATGCCAAGGAAGTGGATATGCCTGGTGTAGAAGGATTGAATCTGGCCGAGTTTCTTCCGGTTGCCCCGCTCAGTTGGGTGAGTATCATGCATTACCTGGTGTTGCTCGGCACGATTGCCATGCTGATGTCGACCGGTGACCAGACTCCTACGGTCTTCCTCTTTGTGCTGGCCGTCGAGGGATTGCTGACCGGGGCCAGCCTGTATGCTAACTATTTTTCCGTTGCCCTGTTGTTCATCTGGCTGGCCCGCGTGGCGATGGTTGCCATCCCCATCGTCATTGGTGGGATGGGGCCGACCGAGACCACGCGCAGTCTGGGCGTCTTCATCGCGATTGTGGCGCTTCCCATCTTGGTGTCGACGTTTGTCACCTGCACGGTCCCCATCCTGGCGGACCCGCGCCTGCGCATGATAGGCTGGTGCCCCTCCTAGGCCAGGTGGGAGGCACCGCCCGCCCTGGCCCGCCCCGATCGACGGTGGGCCGGGACGCCGGTCGGCGGTGGGTCTGCCTTATCCCAGTGCGTCCCATACATCCAGCTTCGTCTCCACCCGGCGGATCACGTCGTCGGTGAATCCGCGCGTGGTGGTGTCCCCCCGCAGGTCGGCGGTGCGCACGCCCTCGCTGACAGCCTCGAACACTGCCTCGTAGATCGCCCGGCTGGCGGTTTTTGCCGCCCCGCCTTGAACGTACCGCAGCAGCGCCGCCCCCGCCAGGATCATCGCCATCGGGTTGGCGACGTTTTTCCCCTCTAGGCTGGGGGCCGTGCCGTGTGGCGCTTCGGTCAGCGCCAC
This sequence comes from Chloroflexota bacterium, assembly GCA_037388645.1. Taxonomy (GTDB): domain Bacteria; phylum Chloroflexota; class Anaerolineae; order Aggregatilineales; family UBA3940; genus JARRJX01. The sequence goes on along the minus strand of JARRJX010000024.1, from coordinate 2,366 downwards.
GCACACGTCGTACTTGTCGTTCAGGCTCAGCACCACCGATTCCGCCCCCGCAATTGTGCCGAACATCTTGATCACCAGGTCGCTCAGTGTATCGCCATCCCGGTTTAGCGACGGGATCACCAGCGCCTCCCCCGATGTCTCTAACAGCATCGCGTAGGTGGCGTCGATCAACTGTGGGTCGTATTCCACGTCTGGATAGCGTGCGTGGGCTGCGTCAAGCTCCTCTTTGAACATGCCCTCGTAGATCGGGCTGACGGTGTACTTCGGGCCGCCGAACACCTTGGCCTTATTGTGGCGGGCGTGGCGAAAGGTAAATTCAGCCACCGTGCGGCAGGTGCGGCGCGTGAGCCGCCGGGTGCTGAAGGAGACCTCGTCCAGCCCCTCCCCCGTTCGCCACTCTTTTGCCTGATAGGCGTCTTCAATCGCCATCCTGACGACGGCTATCGGCGCGTGGACGCCCGCCATCGGTGTGACCGAAGGGATGCGCCGCCCGATGCGCAGAATCACCTGCGCACCGAGCAGCTCGCGCAGCAGTGCGTTGGGGCTGCCCACATCGTTCTGGTCGTCGGGGGTGATCGTCGCCGCCTTGATGCCCAGCCCGGTCTCCCGGACGCGCTTGGCCGCCTCGCGGACGATCTGGTTCGCCGTCGCCCGGCGGTTTTCCAGCGAGAGGTCGTACGTCTCAAAGGCCAGCTCGCAGCGGGTAACCGAGGGGTCGAGCACCCGCAGTGCCTCCTCCAGAAGTTCCTGCCCGGTCTGATCGCCTTGCATCACGACAATGGTCGATTCGCTCACAATGTATTGTCCTGTCACGGGGTGAGAATGGTCGCACGGATGATGATAGCAGCGGGCCTGGGCCTGTGCCAGAAGAGCACAATGGGGCCTGCTGTCGGGGGCTATTCCTGCTTTCGTCCGGTGAGCAGGTACGTGGGCATCTTTCCCCGCCCCCGGACGTTGATCTTGCCCCGCTCGGCAAACTGGTATGAGTCGCGCAGCCGCCGGTATGTCTCCGGGGCCACCTGGATCGCCCCGCCCAGCCCGTGAGCCTCCATCCGGCTGGCGATGTTCACCGTGTCCCCCCACAGGTCGTAGCTGAACTTCTGGGTGCCGATCACCCCGGCGACCACCGGCCCGGTGTTGATCCCGATTCGCAGCGACAGCGGCCTACCCTGCGGGTTGTTGAAGCGGGTGATCGCCACCTGCATGTCCAGTGCCATCTCCGCCACCACCTCGGCGTGATCCGGGCGCGGGGTTGGCAGCCCGCCCACGATCATGTAGGCGTCGCCGATCGTCTTGATCTTTTCCACGCCGTGTCTCTCGGCAAGTTGGTCGAACGTCGAGAACACCTGGTTGAGCAGGCGCACCAGGGCGGCAGGCGAGGTGGTCGAGGAAACCTGGGAGAAGCTGACGATATCCGCGAACAGGACGGTCACGTCGGCGTAGGCTTCCGCCAGCCGGTCGCTGCCCTCTTTGAGCTTCTGCACGATCGAGGCGGGCAGGATGTTGTGCAGCAGGCGCTCCGAGCGCGCCTGCTCGACTTCCAGCTGCCGCAGATGGGCCTGCTCCTGGTCGCGCAGCCATTTTTTCTCCAGGCTGGCGTTCACCCGCGCCTCAAACAGCACCGACTGGATCGGCTTGAAGAGATAGTCCTCTGCCCCCAGTTCCAGGCAGCGCACCACGCTGTCGACCTCCTGCAATGCCGACACGACCACCACCGGGATGTGCTGTAACGAAGGGGTCGTTTTGATCGCTTCAAGCATCTGGTAGCCGTCCATGCGCGGCATCCTGATGTCGCTCAGCACCAGGTCGTACGGCTTGGCAAGCAGCATCTCCAACCCTTGAGCGCCGTCTTCGGCGGAATCGGCAGCGTAGCCGAGAAGGGAGAGCAGCTCCAGCAGCAAAACGCGGATTGACTCCGAGTCGTCGACCACCAGCACGGACCACTCGTGGGGAGCCTGATCGACTGGTGGAGCATGGAGCGGGCGGGTCAGGTTGAGATAATCCGCTTCCTGGGGAAAAAGCAGCGATTGGTAGCCAGGCGGCAGGGCTTCACCGGCCTGGATCAGCTCAATGATCTCCTGGCGCTGTTCGTCAGTCAGGGAAGACATCATCCGCCTTTGTGAGATAGCCCGTTATTGATCCGGGTTGAAGCCGCTGGACGTGTCTGCCGGGCCGTCCTCCACATCGTCAGGGGCGCGGCGCGGTCCCGGCGGGGGATAACGCGTAAAGCTGGGTGGGCCGGTCTCCTCCCCTTCTGGCGGCGAAGGGGTGTACCCACTCCCGCGCTCCGGCGCGGGGGCGGGCAGCTTTTCCAGGCGGGCGCGCAGCTCCTTCACCCGGGGCAGCAGGCCGGATTTCATCTCCTC
>JARRJX010000023.1:0-9836 GCA_037388645.1 Chloroflexota bacterium | reverse complement strand
GTCGACGAAGCCGGTCGTGGCCGTGTGTGCCGTGCGCACCGGCTCCGGCAAGAGCCAGACCACCCGCCGCGTCTCGCTGATCCTGCGGGACATGGGCTATAAGGTGGCGATCGTCCGCCACCCGATGCCCTATGGCGACCTGGTCAGCCAGGTCGTCCAGCGCTTCGCCAGCTACGCCGACCTGGACAGGCAGAACTGCACCATCGAAGAGCGCGAGGAATACGAGCCACACCTTAAAAACGGCATGGTCGTGTACGCCGGGGTGGATTACGAGCGCATCCTCCGCCAGGCGGAGGCAGAGGCCGATATCGTGTTGTGGGATGGGGGCAACAACGATATGGCCTTCTATCAGACTGACCTGTACATCGTCGTGGCCGATCCGCACCGCCCCGGCCACGAGACCAGCTACCACCCCGGCGAGACGAACGTCCACCTGGCCGACGTGTTTGTGATCAACAAGGTCGATACCGCCGAGCCTGAGAACGTCATCGCCGTGCGCGAGTCGCTGCGCGCGATCAACCCCGACGCCGTCGTGATCGAGGCTGCCTCCCCCCTGACCGTCGACGACCCCGCCGCCATTCAGGGGAAGCGGGTGCTGGTCGTCGAGGATGGCCCCACCCTGACCCACGGCGGGATGGCCTACGGCGCGGCCTGGGTGGCCGCCCGCCGCTTTGGCGCGAAGGAGATCGTCGACCCCCGCCCCTTCGCGGTTGGCTCTATCCTGGAGACCTATGCCAAGTATCCCACCACCGGGGACGTCCTGCCCGCGATGGGCTATGGGGAGAAGCAGATCAAGGAATTGGAGCAGACGATCAACAACGCCGAGTGTGACCTGGTGTTGATCGGCACCCCGATCGGCCTGGATCGGCTGATCGAGATCGGCAAGCCCAGCCAGCGGGTGCTGTACGAGCTTCAGGAGATCGGCAGGCCCACCCTGGTGGACATCCTGGCCCAGGCGTTCCCCAAACGCTGATAAAGGCGGCTCTTGTGGCCGCCCGATAATGAAATAGAAACCATCAGGGGCAGCCGTAAAAAAGGCTGCCCCTGTCTTACTGCCCTCGCGTGGTTATCCCTGTCTCTATCCGCCCTTGCGCAGGCGCACCCGCCCGGAATCCGGCGTGACCGTCTTCCCTCTGGGCGTTGTCGAGTCTGGCGTGGTCAGCTTGACCCGGCTCTTGCCCCGGCGTCGCGGTCGGCTTCCACCATCGCCGCCCCCGCTGGTGGCGCGCCGGATCAGGCCCGGTGCGACCAGCAGGGCGACCAGCCCCAGCAGCAGCCCGGCGAAGATCGGCCAGCCGAGCGCCTGGGCGGTTTCCGGGATCACCCCACCGGGGTTGTAGCCCGTCTGCACACCGCTCGTCTCCGCCACGCGCACCTCGATCCCCCGCTCCACGCCGTCGTAGAGCGAATTGGGCGAGGTGTACGACAGCCGGTACTCGTTCTGAAGCTGGTAGGAGAGCTTCTCGTAAAGCGCCGCCAGCCCTTCCGGATCGGGCTGATACATGTACTCCCCGTGCGACTGCTCCGCGATCGCTCGTAGCGCGGCCTCGTCGATCCCCGACGTTGAGCCGGGGGCGGCGGCGGGGTCGCCCAGGCCGATCGCATAGACGCTGACCTCTGCCCCTGCGATCGAGCCGATGATGTCGTCGGCGGTTTGCTGGCTCATGTTGTCCAGCCCGTCGCTCAGGACGATGATCGCCCGGCGGCCCGGCACCCCGCTCAGCAAGCTGACTGATTCGGCCAGCGCGTCGTACATCGCGGTGTCGTTGAACGCCTGCAGGTGGTCGATCGCGTCGCGCAGCGCGCCCTTGTCGGACGTGATCGGCTGGAGCGTCTCTACCTCTGTATTGAACACCACCAGCCCGGTCGCGTCCTCCGGGCGCATCCGGTCGACAAAGGCAGTGGCGGCGGCTTTGGCCGCGTCCAGCTTGCCGTAGTCCAGCATGCTGCCGCTGCGGTCGATTGCCAGCACCGTGCTGACCGGCCCCTGGTCGCCCGCCTGGTACACCTGCTGGATGTCCACCGCCTGCCCGCTCTCGATCAGCGAGAACGCCTCTTTGGGCAGCGTGCCCACCGGGTTGCCCGCCTCGTCGGTCACCGACACCCATACGTCGATGTTCGGGAAGTTCGAGGTGTCGGTCTGCACCACCTGAACGTTGTAGTTGACCGGCTGCTCTTCTTCCGGCTCTGGGTTCGGCTCGTCCTGCGCGAAGAGCGGCCTGGCCGTCAGCATCAGCGCGGCGAGCAGCAGCAGGAGGATGATCAGGCCCGTTCGTTTGATACGTAAGGTTTTTGTTTTAGCGTCCATGGCCGTCACCTTCTTTCATGGTAGACCAGCTCGGTCTTGCCGATCCGGATCACCTGCCGGTTGTTGAGCCGGTGCAGCTCGATCTTGCGTCCGTTGACGTAAGTCCCCGCCCCCACGCTCATGTCCTGGAGCGTGAAGAACTGGCCTGCCCCCTTGATCCGGGCGTGCTGCGGCGCGACCTCCGGGTCGGGGATGGCGATGTCGGATTTCATCACGTTGCTGCCGATGATCGCTGCGTGGGCGTCCTCCCGCAGGAACTTGTCCAGGATGAACTCGTTGCCCTTCAGCTTGCCGTTGCGCACCTCCAGCCAGGCGCGGGAGAGCGCGGTGACGATCAGCGCGGTGAACAGCCCGACCGATGCGCCGAGCAGCATCAGGCCCGCCACCTTGCCCAGCAGCGGGTTGCTGAACTGCTGTCCGACCAGCTCCAGCAGCGCGCCGCCCACGCCGCCGCCGATCAGCCCGCCCAACGCGCCTTTCCACATCTGGCTGCCGCCGCTGATGCTGTCCGCCAGCCCGACCAGCGCCCCGAAGATCGCCCAGCCGCGCGCCCTCCCGAGGATCTGGCCGCCCACCCGCAGGAAGACGAACTCGCTGAGCGGCAGTGCGATCCCGCCTGCCACCAGCCCGATCAGCCCGCTGATCAGCGCCGCACGCAGCCCGCGCGCCACCGACTGGGAGAGCAGCCCCTCCGCCAGCCCGATCAGGAAGCCGATGCTCAGCCCCACGACCGCGCCCAGCACCAGGTCGCTCAGGTACACGTTGGGCCGAACCAGGAAGCCAACCGATTCGGTCAGCCGCCAGCCGATCAGCCCGCCGATCGCGCCCAGGATGGTGTAATAGTACATTCTTGCATTACGGCTCATAGCATCCTCACAGTCTCTTTGGCTCGTTCCCTATCCTCAGTATTTCGGTCAAATGATGAGACTTTGACCCCCGCTGCCTGTCACCGGTCGCGGCGCGGTCAGCGGGGTTATCCCTTTGCCCCGTTTTCTTTTACCGCCCCTGGCAGCAGGTTCCGCCAAGTGACCACGCTCTCCATGCCCGGCTCGGCCAGCTCGTAGAAGCCCACGTACTGCTGTGGGTGGAGGTACATGCGCTGCCCGTTCGCGTAGCGGAAAAACCCGGCGTGGTTCGCGATCGGGTCGATCACGAGCGCCACGTGCCACGCCTTCGGGAAGAAGTGCGTGTGCAGCCAGACGTCCATCGACGACAGGAAGACGGACAGCCCCGGATGGGTGTGGTACCAGCCCACCACCTGTTTGTCCGGGAAGCTCTCTTCCAGCCGGTCGAGCGCGTCGGTCAGCGTGTCGGAGGTAAACGTCAGGTGCGCCGGGCCATGCGCCACGTGCCGGGCAGGGAGCTGCCCTTCGATCACGATGTACAGTGCGTCGTCCGGTGCCTGCCGAACCTCGCCCACCAGCATCCCCCCTACTTCCCGCCCGGTGTCGCTCCGGGCGTGGGTATTGATCTCCTGGTAGGCGTGCTGCGTCATGAATATCTCCGGCCAGTCGTGCCACACGCGCTCGTGCTCCGAGCGCCAGCGCAGCGCCTCCTCGACCGGGAGAGGTTGTACCGCTAAGGGGTGGCTCAGCTCGTCTGACAATACAATTCGGCTCTTGGTCATGACACCCGTTCTCCCAGCTTGATGCGCACCCGTGAATGGTGCTCATCAGTGCGATCGTTTTCCAGGTCGGCCAGCTTGAACAGTTGGTGGGGGCGCTGCGGGTCGAGAATTGCGTTGCCCGACCACACGAAGAACCCGGCTTTGTACAGGTGCGGGTCGATCACGAGCGCCACCTGCCAGGGCTGGCGGAAAAAGTTCTTGTGAATGAATAAGTCCCACTCTGAGAGGAAGATGTCCAGCCCCGGATGGGTATGGTACCAGCCGACGATCTTCTTATCCGGGTAGCGCTCCTCCCGTTTGCGGTTGATGTCCAGCCAGGTGCTCCGGGTGAAGGTCAGGTGCCCGCGCGCCTCGGTCGCAAAACGGGCCGTCAGCGCATGGGTGATCACCGGGTACTCGATTTTGTCTTGCGGCTCCTGGTAGACGTGTCCCAGCAGCACCCCACCCACCTCGTGTTTCATGTTGTCGCAGGCGTGGCGGGTGACGTGCCGGTTGACCCGCTGGTGCATGAACACCGGGGTCGGCGATTCGGGCGGGCTCCACACCCACAGGTTGGAATCCCCGACCGGGTATTCCTTCTTCTGGATGGGGAGGTCGTCGTCGGTGGGCAGCGCCCCTTCGTTCGAGGGCACGGTCGACAGCCACGTCGTATCGGGCCAGGGTGAGGAATTCGATCCCTCGCCCTCCCCCGGAATCGCGTTGGGCGCACCCTGGCTGAGCACGCTCGCCTCGTAGCCTTCCCCGATCGAGAAGGCGTCCCCCGCCTGGATCGGGCGAAGCAGCCAAACCGGCCCGCCCTCCTGGCGGCAGAGCGGGCAGCGCCCCGGCTTGCGCGGCGTGGGGATGTGCCCGTGCTCCGGGCAATAGAAGCTGTCCCCCTGGCGCGCCTCCAGCCAGGCTTTCTCGCCGTTGTCGCGGGCGGTAGCCTGGTTGACCATCGCGTAGAGCTGGCCGTCGATCTGGCGCATCACCAGGTGGTATGGCTCCACGCCCGGCCCGTTGAGCACGATATGGTTGTCCGCCGCCGCGCCGACCTCGGTCGAATCGCCGTTGAGGTCGTACACGACCGGCTCGAACCGTATCCGTCCGATCGGGCGGATCGCCAGGGCATATTTCGATAGGATGGGACCGTCACTCATCGTGGCTCCAGGTAGGGGGCCGGGTGATGCCGACCCCCCGTTTGCTGCCTACAGGCATTTACCTGTCCAGGCGTGGCTTTCGCGTCAGCCTGCGGTGATGTCTGCCGTGAGCATCAGGCGGTCTTCGTCAGGGACGCCCGCATCGGACAGCGTCTCGTCCTCTTGCAGCTCACGGCCCAGCGCCTTGCTGTCCATCCGGTAGCTCATCGGGCGGCCATCCGGGCCGGTGGTCGGCAGCTCCAGCGCCGAGACCAGCTCCGGCAGCAGCTCGCCCACGATCACGTCATCCGGTACTTCGGCGGTCTGCGTTCCCCCTGCGGGGAGTACCATCGTTACAGGTTTTTCTGCCATTTTGACTTTACTCCTTGCTTCTTGTGTGAATTTCCGTTCCACTATTTCTTCAGCTTGATCCGTGACGATTTGCGCGCGCGTCCACCAAGCTTGAGGGGTTTGTCAGGTTGTTTGTCTTCTGCCGCTGGCTGCTGGCTGCCGCTCGTCGTAATTTTGATCCGCGAGCTTGTTTGCGGCCCCGCGTCAGCTGACGTCGGCTTCGGCGCGCTGGTCGAGCGCTGCCCCAGCTTGATCGACAGGCCGCCCGATGGTGCCTTTGGGCTTGCCGCTGATTGGCTGTCTCGTCCGCCCAGCTTGATCTTGCCGCCGATGCCGCGTTTGATGGCCTCTGCCTGCCCGCCGATCTTGGCGCGGGGCGTGGAGGCCGGGGCGGCCTGGCTCTTCATTTTCTTCACCCGCTCCGGGCGCAGCAGCTCTCGATGATCGGTCGGGAAGAAGTCGGGGTTATCCGCGCGCCAATCGCGGCACCAATCGGCGGCCTCCTTGTCCCAGGGGAAGGGCGGTGTGTTCGGGTCGTCGTGGAAGTTCTTGTACTGGATCATCTCGCCCATCATGATCACCAGCCGGTCGAGCGAGCGGGCCGCCCCCCACCAGGCCGCGTCGATACACACGCTGCCGTTCGTATGGTTGATATTGGGGTGCCAGACCGGGGTCAGCCATTTCAGCCCCGGCCAGCGGTGCGGATAGTCGCTGTGCAGGTAAATCTCGACCTGGTGTTTGTTGGCTATCTTCGGCTTGCCCCGCCGGTCGATCCCGGCCACGCTCGGCACGTGGAAGGTGACGATGTAGCGCTCCGGGGGCAGCCCGGCGGGTGCCTCGACCGCTTCCACGTCGATCAGGTCGCTGCGTGCGTCGATCTCCATCATGCCCTGGTGGTCGGCCCGCAGGCGTCGAATACGCGGGCTTTCGCCGGCGTTCGCCCCGGCGGTGATGTCCGCCGTGATGATCAGCCGATCCTCCGCCGGGATACCGGCCTCGGCCAGTGTCTCCTCCTCTTGCAGCTCGCGCCCCAGCGCTTTGCTGTCCAATCGGTAGCTCATCGGGCGGCCATCCGGGCCGGTGGTCGGCAGTTCCAGCACCGAGACCAGCTCCGGCAGCAGCTCGCGGATGGTCACGTCGTCCGGTACTTCGGCGGTGCGTGCACCTCCGGCGGGCAAAACAAGGGTTACAGCTATGTCGGCCATCTCTATATCCTCTTTACGTCTGTAGATGTGGTACTTCACACTTACCCGTGATCGCCCAGCAGTCGGCGTGGTGCGGCGTGCCGCAGATTTCGCAGGTGACCACCCCACGTGGGTCGTTGGGCAGGACTTGTTCCAGGCAGTAAGGGCACACGTCGACGATGTCGGCTCCCAGGCTGACGCCGTTGGTGCCCGGTGCGTGCCGTCTCGCAACGTTGGAAGCGCGGATGCTGGCCGCCGTGCGGTGCTGGATGTGCACACCCCCCCGTGTTCCGCTTGAGGACGTGCGGGGTGCGATGCGCATCCGCGCGCCGCGTGCGGATACCCGCATGGGGGGCAGGCGCAGGGCGCTGTGCGAGCCGCCTGGCCGGGCCCCGGTCACGCGGAGTCCACCTCCGGAAGACCCGTTGCTGCTTGACGGCGGTCGGTTGTTCCCCCGCTGGGGCAGCCGGATCGTCGGCAGACTGATGCCGGTCACCGTGCGCCGGATGCGCTCGCCGGTCGATATCCGGGCGCTGCTCTGGCGGGGTGCCGGTCGTGTGGTGGACGACTGGCGCACGCTCGCCGTGCTGCGCGCTCGCTCGACTGTCGAGGGCTGGGTGGTGGCGGGAGGCAGGGGGATCGACTCTACCTGGCGTCGGCGTCGCCCAGTGCGAATGCCCAGCAGGGCGACCACCATGCCTACCCCCAGCCGGAACGCCTCGGTATCGTCGCTGATCCGGGTGAGCGCCTCTCGCAGGGTAAGATCCAGCAGCGCGCCCCGTACAATCTCGTAGCCGCTCAGCCCGATCAGCAGGGTCAGGATCGTGACCAGCAGGCGCAGCAGCGAGCTGATCCCCCGCAGCCACAGCCCGACCACCGCGCCGCACAGCAGCCCGATCAGCGCCATGGCGAATACCGGCACCCAGTCCGGGTGAATTCCCGGCAGCCAGGCCCGCAGCAGGGCGGGCTGCGAGCGCAGGTAGCCGGATCCGCCTCCGATCAGCAGCGCCATCCAGCCGCCCATGATCAGCGCGCGGCGTGTGCGTCGTCCAACATGTTCTGGTCGATAAGTGGTGTAAACAGGTTCGGACACAGAACCCTCATCCCTTTGGCCTGCACCCGGCATGCAGCCGGGCGCATCCGATTGATCCCCACCCCAAGAAGGGCACCCCAATAGGGCGATGAGCACGGCTGTTTAGCGCCAGCCGTAAGCGATCCCCCAGACTGTCAGTCCTTCAGCCGGATTTTCCGCCGACCGCCTATCCGCAGCGGCTCCGGCGCTTCCTCGATCACCTTTCCCAGCTTGACGCGCGGCTTGCTGCTCACCTTGATCGACACCCGCTCGCCGCCGTCCCCGGCCAGCGCCGGGTAGTGGTTGGCGAAATGGTTGAAGTGCAGGGTCGCCGCTTCGTCGCCGGTCAGCTCGTAAAAGCGGTATTCGCTGGCGTTTCGCGCCCGGATGACGTGCAGCGGCGGCACGCCGATCGACCGCAGCGAGCGCTCCAGGAAAGGCTCGTCGCCGCTGATGATGTGCGTCATGTGCACCTGGCGCAGCTCGCCGCAGGCCGGGCACAGCCCTTCGTTGAATTCGACCCGTGAGAGCGGGCGGAACACGTCGCTGTAAGTGTTGCAGGCCGCGCATTCCAGCCCCAGCACGATCTCCTGGTCAAGCTCCAGGATCGAGTCCTCGCCCAGGTCGCGCCGGACGATGTCCAGCATCTCCCGCACGGTCGTGCCTTCGGCGGTGCACTGAGGTAGCTCGGTGATGTCGCCGTAAATCCAGTGCGACTGGCAGTCCTCGCGCTCCACGTAGGCCGAGGTGTGCATCTCGTTCGTCAGCCCGTTGTAATGCGTCACCGAGCCGAACTCCACCGGCATGTCGTGCAGCAGCTTGAGCACTTCCTGCGACTGCATCGCGGCGACGATCGAGGAGCTGGTCGGCGTGGTGGGCACCTTGCCCAGCAGGATGTTGTGCCGTGCCAGCAGCGGGCACGAATAGCGCAGCGACATCTCCCGACGGGCCTGTTCGGTCAGCGTGCACTCGTAACACGCCCCCTTGTTCGGCCCGAACACCCGCACCAGGCCGAGCATCTCCTGGATCGCCCCATCGACCCAGGGTTTGTTCAGCCAGTAGGCGAAGCGGTTGATCGCCAGCCGCGCCTCCCGGTTGTCCAGGCAGCCCACGATCCCATCCATCCGCCGGAACACGCCTAGCCCCAGGTCGGTGGTCACGTCGCCGTGGAAATACTGCACCCGCACGTCCGGGTTAAGCTCCTTCACCTGCCGCGCGGCGACCTCGGCCTTGATCATGCCGTTGTCGTGCTCGCGGAAGAGCACCGAGCGGCTCAGGTTGGCCGCCTCGATCGTGTCGAAGTCCACGATGAACAGCGACCCGATCCCCATCAGCGTCAGGTTCTTGAGCACCTCGTTGCCCAGCGCCCCCGCGCCGACAACCATCACCTTGGCCGACTGAACGGTTTCCCGCTCCCACCAGGAGATGAACTCGAAGGTGCCCAGCCGGTCTTTCTTCAGATTCGGAATGCGCACCAGGCTCTCGCCGGATGCGGGAGGTGGGGCTGTTGCTGGCGGCGTGCCGCCGATCAGGCGTATGGCGCTCATGTCAAACCCCTCTCTTTCCAGTAAGTCTCGCAGCTCTTGTTCGTAGCCGACCGGGTCGATGCCCATCTCCTTGACGAACGTGCCGCGCGCGGCCTGTGTTTCGACCAGCTCCATCGCGGCCAGGATGCCCAGGGCCTCGCGCACGGTCGTTCGGCTCACCTGAAGCTGATCCGCCAGGCTGCGCTCGGAGGGCACGCGCTGACCGGCTTTTAACTTTCCCTGTGCGATCAGTCCAATCAAGCGGGCCGCCACGCTGTGTGCCAGCGTGTTGCGTTTAATCGGTTTGATGTTCATCGGCTGTCACCCGTCTTGGGCGCCGGACTGGTCTATTTCTCATACCAGACCCAGCATAAACCCATCGTGAGATACGTGTCAACAGTACTCTGGTATTGTTTGTATACCAGTTTTTACGGGGTGGTGCAAGTGTTTCGGGCGCAGTCAGGTGGTCACAAGAGAAGTTGGCAGTCTGGCGACCTATCGGTAGCCACCGGCCACTTTGAGTGCTGGTTGCGTCCCTTGATAAGTGCCGCTTAGAATTAGAGTGGGCGCGGCAGCACGTGGGCTGCGGGGCAAAGCGCCCGGTGGCGGATTGATATCCTTCTGATCTAATCCCGGCTTTGCGAGGGGCA
>JARRJX010000022.1:0-9909 GCA_037388645.1 Chloroflexota bacterium | reverse complement strand
CGCCGGGTAAGGCGGGGGTAGGTTCATGTCCCAACAGGTGACCGTCACTCAGACCACGACGAGGGAGGAAACCCCTCTGAAGCCGCGCGTGCTGGTGATCATCCCGGCCTACAACGAGGAGGACAGCCTGGGCCGCGTGATCCGGCAGGTGCATGAGGCCGTGCCGGAGGCCGACGTCGCCGTCGTCAACGACGGGTCAGGCGATGCGACGCCGGAGATTGCGGAAGGGTACGGCGCGACCGTGCTGAGTCTGCCCTGCAACCTGGGGATCGGCTCGGCCATGCAGACCGGCTTTATGTTTGCCCACGAGCGCGGCTACGATTACGCTGTCCAGGTCGACGGCGACGGCCAGCACGACCCGGAGGAAATCCCGGAGTTGCTGGCGGTGATCCAGTCGGGTGATGCCGATGTGGTGGTGGGGTCGCGCTACATTGAGGATCGGGGGTACATCACCCCGCGGGTGCGCAGGCTGGGGATCGTGATCCTCGCCAACCTCATCTCGCTGATCGTGCGCCAGCGTTTCACCGACCCGACCTCCGGGTTCCGCGTCCTCAACCGGCGCGCGTTTTACTTCTGTGCCAATGACTACCCGTTCGATTACCCGGAGCCAGAATCGATAGTCACCTTCTGGCGGGCCGGGATCAGAATGTGCGAAATCCCGGTCACGATGAACCCCCGCTACGGCGGGCAGTCCTCGATCACGCCGCTGCGCTCCGGCTATTACATGGTCAAGGTGATCATGTCGATCGTCATCAACCTGTTGCGGCAGCGCCCCAAAGTGGTAGGAGAAGTCAGCCATGTTCAGCAACTACGAGAAGGTTGAGCTTGTCATGCTCGTCGTCCCGGCAGCTCTGTTTGCCGTGGTGGTGGAGCTGGTGAGGCGGCGCAGGCTGCGCGAGGATTACTCGCTGCTCTGGCTGGTGACGTTCGGCGTGCTGGTGTTATTCGCGGTGTTCCCCAACAGCCTGCTCGACGGGCTGGCCGATTTGATGGGCATCTTTTACCCTCCGGCTGCCCTGTTTGTGGTCGGGTTTGGGCTGATGCTGTTGGTGCTGCTGCAATTTTCGCTGGTGATCACCCGGTTGGCGCAGCAGAACAAGCAGTCCGCCCAGCGGATTGCCCTGCTCAGCGCGCGCGTTCGCGAGCTTGAGCAGCAGATCGGCACCCCGGAGTGAGGAGAAAAGACCGGGTTTATGGGTAGCCGGATGCTGCGATCCCGCCGGTTCGCCTGGGTGGTGCTGGCGATTGCCCTGATGCTGCGAGTCGGCGTCGTCCTGATCGCCTTCGCGAATGAGCAGAGCTTCAACGGCGATTCGATCTACTACATGCGGATCGCCCGCCAGCCGATCGACGCCCTCGGCAACGCCGACCTCACCTCGTCAGGGCCGCTGTATCCGCTGTTTCTGGTCCCCTTCTTCAACCTGATCCCCGACACGGCCCCGCTGGCCCAGGTCACCGCGGCGCGGCTGGCCCAGGCGGCCATCGACACCGCGACGGTCTGGCTGGTATACGCGATCGCGCGCGACCTGTTTGGCGAGTGGGTCGGGCGGGTGGCGCTGGTCGCCCAGGCGTTAGACGTGCGCTACATGTTCGTGGCCGGGATCGTCGCCACCGAGACGTTGTTCATCGCGCTTTTTGCCTGGTTCATGCTGCTCTATCTGCGGGCCGCCGCAGGGGAGAAAAGCGGGCCGTATCGGGCGGCGGGAGCGGTGTTAGGCTTGGCGGTGCTGACCCGCCCCGTGCCGCTGCTGTTCCCGGTTCTGCTAGGGGTGCACGCCTGGTTCCCGCGGGGGAAGCGCCGCCAGGCGCTGCGCGGCGTGGCCTGGCTGGTCGGGATGATGCTGCTGACCATCACCCCCTGGGTCGTGCGGACGGCGCTGGTGACTGGCGAGTTGATCCCCATCGCCGATACGGCCTTCAGCCAGTTCTGGGCGAACAGCCGCGACGACGGGCGTGAGATCGGCGGGGCGCTCTACGAGGAAGCGGTACGGGACGAGATCGGCACCGAATCGGTCGGGACGACCACCGGCGACGACTACGTGGCGGCGGGCTTGAACAACGTGCTGGGCGCGCCGCTCAAGTGGTTGGGGCGCATCGCGCTGGACACGCTGCGGGCCTATGCCCAGCCGTATGGCACCGTGCCCCTGATCGGCCCGACAGGCACGAGCGTGTGGGGCACCCTGCGAGACGTGCTGGCCGGGCAGGCGGCCATCGGCGACCTGCTGGCGATCCCCGGCCTGGGTAGGCGGGGGCTGATGTACCTGCTGCACTTCTGGGGGCTGCTCTTCGGGGTGGCTGGTCTGGTGATCGCAGTGCGCGAGGTCGGCTGGCGGGTGTTCCCGCTCCCCGCCTGGATCGTCTATGCCACCGGCGTGCAGGCCGCCCTCCTGATCGAGGCGCGCTACCTGTTCCCGGTGATGTTCGCCTTCACCATCCTGGCGGCGCGTGCCTCCCTGAGCGCGTGGCAGGCGGTGTTCCGCCCCCCGAAAGCTCTCTCTCTGGATGAGGAGCCAGCTTGATGCGAGTCGTGCATATTAGCAAGGTGACCGGGATCGCCGGGTCGGAGGGGCACCTGATCCGGCTGCTGCCGGGGCTGATCGCGCGCGGCGTCGACGCGCAGATGCTGGTCTTAGAGGAGCCGCGCCGCCCGATCGATGCCTTTTGCCAGGCGCTGGACGAGCGCGGAGTCCCGGTCGAGCGGGTTCTGATCGGTCATCATCTTGATCCACTCCTGCTGGGGCGGCTCACCCGCGCCTTGCGCCGGATTCAGCCGGACATCGTCCACACCCACCTGCTGCACGCCGACCTCTACGGCCTGACGGCGTGCAGGCGGGCCGGGGTTCCCCACGCCATCTCCACCCGTCACAATGACGACGCCTTCCGCCACTACCGGTTTATCAAGTGGGCGAACGGCGCGGCGATGGGGCGGGCCGAGCGCGTGATCGCCATCTCCCACGCGCTGGAGCGCTTTGTGCGAGAGGTGGAGGGGATTGCTCCGGACAAGGTGCTGACGGTACACTATGGTCTCGAACTTCCCTCGCCCCCGCCCGATGCCAGGCAGCAGGCCCGCCGGAGACTGGGGTGCGTGGACAATGGCATGCTGGTGGGGCTGTTCGGGCGGCTGGTGCGGCAGAAGGGTGTTGACGTCCTGCTGGCGGCGTTCCCCGCCGTGTGCGAGCGCCACCCGGATACCCGGCTGGTCGTGGTGGGCGAAGGGAGCCTGCGGGACGATCTGGAACAGCAGGCTGCCCGGCTCGGCCTGGACGATCGGGTGACCTTTACCGGCTGGATCGAGAATGGGCGGGCGTTGATGCCCGCCTGCGACCTGATCGTGGTTCCTTCCCGCTGGGAGGGCTTTGGCCTGGTCACCCTGGAGGCGATGGGCTATTCGCTGCCCATTGTCGCCAGCCGGACGAGCGCCCTCCCGGAGATCGTCCAGCACGACGAGACCGGCTTACTGGTGCCGCCCGAAGACCCGCCCGCCCTGGCGAGCGCGATCAACAGCATGTTGAGCAACCCGAAACGCGCCAGGGCGTTCGGGAAAGCAGGTTACAGGCGGCTTGGCAAAGACTTCACGATCGATAAAATGGTTGAGGCGACACTCAAGGTGTACGCCGACGTGTTAGCAAATGACTAGGCAGCTCAACACAACGCATCCACCGAACGACACGACAGCCCTGTTGAATGCGCGTCTGTATGGACTGGCAAAACTATGTGCGGAATCTGTGGGGTAGTATCCCTGAACGACGCGCGCCCGGACGAAAAGACCCTGGCGCAGATGGTCGAGACTCTGGGACATCGCGGGCCTGACGACTCAGGATACACCGTCAGCGGCCCGTGTGGCCTGGGTAACACGCGCCTGGCCGTGATCGATTTGAGCGAGGCGGGGCACCAGCCCATGCACGTCCGTCTCCCCGGCAGGTATGGGCCTCACGAGGCGTGGATCGCCTACAACGGGGAAGTCTACGGCTTCAAGGCGGTGCGAGCCGTGCTTGAGGCGCGCGGCCATATGTTCACTTCCGATACGGACACCGAGACTCTGCTGCGCGCCTATCTGGCGTATGGTTCCCCGGCCTTCATCCACGCGTTCCGGGGCATGTTCGCCCTCGCGATCTGGGATAAGACGCACAGACGGCTCACCTTGTTCCGCGACCGGCTGGGGCAGAAGCCGCTTTATTACACGGTGAGCGATGGCTGGCTGGTGTTTGGGTCGGAGATCAAGGCCCTGTTGGCGCATCCCGCTGTCCAGGTGCGCCTGAACGAGCCGTTGATACCGCACTATCTGGCCTATGGGTACCCGCCCGCCCCCCAGACCTTGTTCGAGGGCATCCTCTCCCTGCCGCCGGGCCACACGCTGACCATCGACCTCGACGACCCCGCCCCGGCTCCCCGCATCGAGCCGTATTGGGAGCCGCCCTTCCCAACCTCGGGGCCTGAGCTTCGCTCTGAGGACGAGGTCGCCGAAGAGCTGCAGTTTCGCCTGCGCCAGGTGGTCGGCATGCGCATGATCGCCGATGTGCCGTTGGGGGCCTTCCTCTCCGGCGGGCTGGATTCGGCGGCGGTGGTGGCGCTGATGGCCTATCAGAGCAGCCAGCCGGTCAAGACCTTTGCGATTGGCTTCGAAAACGAGCCTTCTTTCGACGAGACCGGCTACGCCAGGCAGGTGGCTGAGCTGTTCGAGACCGAGCATCACGAGTTCATCCTCAAGCCCGACGTGGTCAACCTCGTCGAAGAGCTGGTCTGGCACCACGACCAGCCGTTTGGCGATTCCTCGGCGATCCCGACCTACCTGGTCAGCCAGCAGGCGCGGGCCTTCGTCACCGTGGCGCTGACCGGCGACGGCGGCGACGAGCTGTTCGCCGGGTACGAGCGGATCCACGCCGCCCGGCTGGCCGCCACTTATGCACGCCTGCCCAGCGTGACTCGCCGCGCGATTGGCGGGATGTTGGGCCGGATTCCCGAATCGACCGGTTATCGGGGCCTGGTGCGGCGGGCAAACCGCTTTGTGCAGGGCGCCAGCCTGCCCCTCTCCGAGCGCTATCTGAGCTGGGTGCGCTACGTGCCTGCCGCCTGGGTTGAAACGTTGGTGGGGGCGGAGCAGGAGCAGCACGTCCTGGCCCACTATCAGGAGTATTTCCAGGACGACATCCAGCAGGCCGTCCCGCTGGCCCACCTGCTGGATGTTAACCTGCGAACTTACCTGCTGGACGACCTGCTGGTCAAGGTCGACCGGTGCAGCATGGCGGTCTCGCTCGAAGCGCGCTCGCCGTTTCTCGATCACCACCTGCTTGAGTTCGCCAATGGGGTCTCCTGCCAGCTTAAGCTGCACCAGGGGAAGACCAAATACATCCTCAAGCAGGCGATGCGCGGGCTGCTGCCCGATTCGATTATAGACCGCCAGAAGCACGGCTTCGGCGTGCCGGTCGGGGCCTGGTTCAGGGGAGAGCTGGCCGGGTACGTGCGGGCGGTGCTGCTCGGCGAGAGCGCGTTGGGGCGTGGTATATTCGACCGCAGTGGGCTTGAGGCGATGCTGGAGACTCACCTGAGCGGAGAGGCCGACCTGGGTCACGCGCTCTGGACCCTGCTGACTTTTGAATTGTGGATGCAGCGTTATTTTGATTAGTCATACAAGTAGTTCCCGCCAAAGAAATGGAGAGACAACACAGTGACAAATTATCTGGTAACCGGCGGCGCGGGGTTTATCGGGTCGAACCTGGTCGAGGCACTGCTCGGCCAGGGGCATGCGGTTCGTGTGATCGACAACTTCTCGTCCGGGAAACGAGAAAACCTGGATTCCTTCATGGACGAGATCGACCTGTTGGAGGGCGACCTGACCGAGTTGGACAACGTCAGGCAGGCCGTGAAAGATGTCGAGGTCGTGCTGCACCACGGCGCGGTGCCCTCGGTGCCCAAGTCGGTCGAAGACCCGATCGGCGCGAACGAGGCCGGGGTGACGGCCACCCTCAACGTGCTGGTCGCCGCTCGTGACGCCGGTGTCCGGCGCGTGGTGTTCGCCTCTTCATCTGCGATCTACGGCGACCAGGACCCGGATGTCGCTAAGGTGGAAACGATGTTTCCCATGCCGATCTCCCCTTATGGGGTCTCGAAGCTGGCCGCCGAGGCCTACTGCCAGGTATTCCACCACGTCTACGGGCTGGAGACGGTCTCGCTCCGTTATTTTAACGTGTTCGGCCCGCGCCAGGACCCCGAAAGCATGTATGCTGCCGTGATCCCCAGGTTCATCACCTCCATGCTGGCCGAGACACCGCCGACGATCTTTGGCAATGGTGAGCAAACCCGCGATTTCACCTACGTGGGCAACGTCATCGAGGGCAATATCCTGGCGGCCACCGCGCCCGCCGAAAAAGTGTCGGGGCAGGTGCTCAATCTCGCAGCGGGCGGGCAGACCTCGCTGAACGAGCTGGCTGGCCTGTTGAAGCGGTTCATCGAGTGCGACGTCGACGCCGTTCACACCGACCCCCGCCCTGGCGACATCAAGCATTCGCGGGCCGACATCGGCAAGGCTAAGGCCCTGCTGAATTACACGCCGCGCTATTCCTTCGATGAAGGGCTGCGCCTCACCGTCGAGTGGTACAGCAATCAGCTTGATGAACAGGCAAGATCGTAAACTGGATGTGCCCGGCCCGGCCACCGGCGAGCCGGTGCGCGTGATGCGCATCATCGCCCGTCTCAACGTGGGCGGTCCGGCCATCCACGTCTCCCTCCTGACGGTTGGTTTACAGGATGCGGCCTATCAGAGCACGCTGGTCACCGGCGTGGTCGGGCCGGACGAGGGGGACATGGCCTATCTGGCCCGCGACCTGGGCATCCAGCCGGTGGTCATCCCGACAATGCAGCGCGAGATTTCCCCGCTTGACGATCTCAAAACGCTGGTCGCGCTGGTGCGCCTGATGCGCCGCATGCGGCCCCACATCGTTCATACCCACACCGCCAAAGCCGGTTTCGTGGGCCGCCTGGCAGCCGTCCTGTGCCGCGTGCCGGTCGTCGTGCACACCTTTCACGGCCACGTCTTCCAGGGGTACTTCGGGAAGACGAAGACCCGCACGTTCATCTGGCTTGAGCGGCTGGCCGCGCGCGGCTCGGACGTGATCCTCACGATCAGCCAGCGCCTGAAGGACGACCTGGTAGCCTATCGGATCGCGCCTGCGGAGAAGATCAGGGTCGTCCCCCTGGGCCTGAAGCTGCTCCGGCTGACCAACCTCGAAGCGCTTCGCGGCTCTTTCTGCCGGGAGGGAGGCTTTTCGACAGAAACGCCGCTGGTCGGTATTATTGGTCGGCTTGTACCGATAAAAAATCACGAGTTGTTCCTGGCGGCAGCCAACCGGGTCAGCCAGGTGAGGCCGGAAGTGCGCTTCGCCATCGTCGGTGATGGGGAGCGGCGCGCCGCGCTCGAAGCGCTGGTCGAGCAGTTGGGACTGGCCGATCGGGTGTGGTTCGCCGGGTGGCGGGATGACCTGCCACGCATCTACGCTGACCTGGACGCTCTGGTCATCTCCTCCAACAACGAAGGGACGCCGGTCTCCATTATCGAAGCGATGGCCGCCCGCGTGCCGGTGGTCGCCACCGAAGTAGGTGGCGTGCCGGATTTACTGCGTGACGGCCAGTTGGGAACCCTGGTCCCCCCGGAGGACGCCGGGGCGCTCGCCGAGGCGATCCTGGAGACGTTGGACAACGCGCTCCAGCCACGGCTGGCCGAGGCGCAGGAATGGGCCTTGGCACGCTACGAAGCCGACCGCCTGATCGCCGACGTGCGCCAGCTTTACGGCGATCTGTTAAGGCAAAAAGGTGTTGGGCCGCCCGGCAAAATCTGGCAGGCAGATCAATGAGCAAATTCATTCCTATCATCCTCGCCTCTGGCCTGATCTCTTTTATCGCCACGCCGCTGCTGCGTAAGCTGGCGGCGAGCATCGACTTTGTGGATAACCCGGAGCGGCGCAAGCTGCACGTCACGCCCATGCCGATGCTCGGCGGGCTGGCGATCTACTTCGGGCTGGTGTCCGCCACGGTGATGACCAATACCCGGATGCACACGGAGATGATGGGCATCATCAGCGGCGCGACGGTCGTCACTCTGTTCGGCCTGTGGGATGACCGGTACGGCATGCGCCCGCTGGTCAAGCTGGGCGGGCAGGCCCTGGCGACCCTGATCCTGATCACCGCTGGCATTCAGGTGACGCTGTTTCAAGCTTCGGTGTTGAACGTCGCCCTGACTTTTCTATGGGTGCTGGGCATCAGCAACGCCCTCAATCTGCTGGATAACATGGATGGGCTGGCCGCCGGGATCACCGCGGTGATCAGCGGCTTTTTCCTGGTGCTGGCCGTGGTCGAGGGCCTGGGGGTCGTCTCCACCCTCGCCGCCGCGATGTTAGGGGCCTGCGTCGGCTTTCTCTATTACAATTTCAACCCGGCCACCCTCTTTATGGGGGACGCGGGCAGCCTGCTGGTGGGATATATCCTGGCCGTGTTGGGGATCAAGCTCACTTTTGCCGGACGCCCCCAGGATGTCACCTGGATGATCCCCATCATTCTGCTGGGCCTGCCCATTTTCGACACGACCCTGGTCATCCTCTCCCGCCTGCGGCACGGCAGGCCGGTCTACCAGGGTGGGAAAGACCACACTTCGCACCGGCTGGTCAGCGTGTTTGGCATGACACCCGCGCGGGCGGTGATGACCCTCTATCTGGTCTCCTCCGTGTTGGGCCTGCTTGCCCTGATGCTGCGCGATTCGACCCCCGGCCAGGCCCGCCTGATCCTGGTGGTGTTGAGCGTGCTCTTTGTCGCTGCCCTGTTCTGGATGGAGTTCAATTTCTCACACACCCCCTCCGACGCCGATACCACACCGCCCCACTGAGATCGTCCCATGCCAGAATTTTTCTTCGCAAAGCGCTACCGGCGCTGGCGCATCGCCCTGTCCCTTGGCGCGCTGCTTTTCCTCGTCTATCTGCTCACCTTCTCCGGCACGGTGAAGTCGGACGACGAGCTGTTCATCATCGACACCACAGACAGCATGGCGGTGCGCGGCAGCCTGCTGCTAAACGAGACGGTTTACCTGCGCGGCCTGCAAACCACCGATGTGGAACCGGCCCAGCCGGTGCTGGCAGTCCCGCTTTACTGGCTGGCGTACCACATACCCTGGGCCGGGAACGTCCACGCGATCTTCCTTTTCAACCCGATTGTGGTCTCCGCCCTGGCGGTGCTGTTCTTCTTCTATGCGCTTGACCTGGGCTACGGCGAGCGCACCGCGCTGATTGCCGCCCTCCTGCTGGGCCTGACCACCATCCTGTGGCCCTACGCCAAGACCTTTTTCCGCGAGCCGCTGACTACCCTCAACTTGTTCGCAGCCGCGTTCTTCCTGGAGCGGTGGCGGCGGGCTGTCACCGCTGGGGGAAGGCGTCACTGGCTGTGGCTGGCGCTGGGAACCGGCATGACCGTGCTGGCGCTGCTCAGCAAAGAGGCCGCGATCATCATACTGCCCGCGCTGATCTTGCTGGCCTATCCCGGCTGGGCCGTGATCGCCAAACACCGCCGCACGTTTGTGATGATCGCGATCGGCCTGGGCGTGTTGACGCTCGTATTGGCGCTCTCCCTGTTCTTTTATCGCAACCGGATTGAAGCGTTAACTGGACGATACCTGGTGTTGGGTCGGATCGGCGCGTTTTTTGAAGGGTTGCCCCTTGCGTGGTGGGGAACAGCGGGCTATCTTTTCAGCCCCTCAAAATCGATCTGGTGGTATTCTCCACCGCTCCTTCTTGCCTTCGGCGCTCCCCTGATTCTGCCCGCCAGGCGCTGGCGGGAGTCGATCCTCCCTTTGGTATTCACTAGTCTGGCGGCGAAAAGTCTCAAGGCCATGCCGGTCGTTCGTCCCAGGCCGGCCTCGTTCTTCGAGCC
>JARRJX010000021.1:0-13999 GCA_037388645.1 Chloroflexota bacterium | reverse complement strand
GTTACAATCTGCCACTTAGAGCATTATAGTACGTCCGGGCCATTTATGGTATAGGGTCAACTACTCATAGTCTTCCCGACCTTACCGGGTGGAAGGCTCCTGGCGTGCCCAGCCGGGCGAGTCGTAAAAACCATCGCTCCAATCGGGCAGGCCGCTCAGTACGTCATAAGCCGGGCGCACCTCGGTTTCGGGCCAGGTCGGCAGCGTGATCGCCCACCAGTATTCCTCGTTCTCCTCCGTCCAATAGGGATCGGAGATGTAGATCGCGGTCATGATGCCGATCCACGGCTGCCAGTTCAGGCGCGCCCACCAGTACGCCCCGCCCAGGTAGTCCGCCTGCTGCTGCTCGGACACGCGAAACCAGCTATACGCCTCGTGGATCGGGTCGGTCGTCCAGCCCATCTCCAGGATCGCGATCTGCTTGCGCGCGTCGCCATACTCGACCATCAGCGCCCGGATGTCCTCCACGTGCCGGAAGGTATTCCAGCGGTGACCGCCGTAGGCGAGCGTGGCCGCTGCCTCTTCCGGCGAGGTCTGCGGTGGGGCGGCGTAGCCGGGCGCGTTCACGCCCAGCATATCGAAATAGGGCGCGGCCCCGGCCTCGTACATCGCCCGGATGAACTCGTCGTCAGGGATCGCTTCGGGCGGGCCGGTCCCGGTGGGCGCAAACCCGGCGGAGATCACGATCGCCTGCGGGTCGCCCGCCTTGATCCCCTCATAACAGTATTTGAGCAGGCGCATATATTCGACCGGGTCGGGCGCTTCCCCGCCCCACTCGCGGGCGAGGTTCGGCTCGTTCCACACCTGATACGCCTTGATGCGCCCGGCATAGCGGCTGGCGACCGCGTTACAGAACCGGCCAAAATCCTCAAAATCGGCGGGTGGGGCATTCTCCAGGGGCGGCCACCCACCGTTTGCCTGGCTCCAGAATGGCTGGCGATCCAGCCGTACGATCATGTACAGGCCGTGCGCCTCGACGTCCTCCACGATGCGGTCGGATCGCCACCAATTGTAGCTCTCCGGGCCGAGCGTCTGGATCTCTCGCCAGGGGAACTCCTGCTTGATCCAGCGGAAGCCCATTGCCTCTACCAGGTCGAGGTCGCGCTGGGAGATCTCCTCGTTCCACCAGAGCGAGGTGTGGATGGCGGGCGCGGGCGACGGTACGAGCTGGATCACCTCCGACGGGGCAAGCTCCGATCCGGCTTCAGCCTGGGCGGTCGGGGTCGGGTCGGAGGCAGGACGGAATGGCCGCGCCAGGAGGATGAGGGTCAGCACCAGTAGCAGGACGAGCGCGCGGTTCCAGGATGTCCGGTCAGGGTCAGGCTGCATAACTCGAAACCAATCTCAAACGAACATCAGCCTACCAGCGCCCCGGAAGGCCGTCAAACGCCTCCGGGGCGCGGATCCATTACAAACGGCGATCAATATCATCTATCCGTAAATTTGCGGAGCATATTTCGGATAGATTCTAGTCGGGCTTGGACATGTCCCGCACCGCGTCGTAGGCCGGGCGCGGCGCGCCGGTGCCGGTCGTGATGCTGAACATGGTCGTATCGTCCTGCGGGTTGCCGCCCGCCTTGGGCGAATAGTCCAGGTTGAACAGGATTGCCAGCCGGACAAAGCCCCAGTCGTGCATCAACTGGTAGGCATTCACGATGTTATCCGCCTGGTCCTGGAGCGAGTTGTCGTAGGCGAACTCGAAGCTTTCGCGCGGGTCGCCGTCCATCCCCTCGACGCTGGCCCAGCCGAACTCGGTCACGCACAGCGGCGTGTCCCTGCCCGCCCCGACGATGATGTTGTTGTAGCCGTTCAGCGTCGAGTAGAAAGACCAGCTATGATGCGGGTTGACAAAGGGGCCGACATACACTGCCCCTGCGGGGGTGCCGCCTGCGGCAGCGTCCTCATAGGAGAGGTCGGGGGGCAGGTTGATCCCGTTCGCGTGTGCGCCCACGCAGTCCACGTAGTCCAGCAGCCCGGCGTCGATCATCTGGCGCATGTACTGGAAGTCGTCGATCGCCACCACACCGTCGTTCACACCGGTCGGGGCCAGCGCGCCGCTGATCACGATCACGCCGGGGTCGGCAGCGTGGATCGCCTCGGCAGCCGGGATCAGCAGATTCATGTAGGCGCTCGCGCTCAGGCCGCCCGCCGTGTACCACTCCCGCTCCAGGTTCTCCTCGTTCCAGATTTCGACTGCGTGCACCGAGCCGGAGTAGCGCTCGACGAGCTGGGTGACGTAGTCAATGTAATTCTGCGAGTCGTCCGGCGGCCCGGCCTTCCCCTCGGCAGTCACCGAGCGCGCCCAGTCCGGCGCATCGAGAATGCTGACCAGCACTTTTAGATGATGCTGGGAGGTCTCGGCAAAAATGCCGTCGAGCGCGTCCCAGTTGATCGCGCCTGGCTCCGGCTCCAGGTCGGCCCAGCGGATCTGCTGCTTGACCCAGCCCAGGCCGAGCTGGTCGACCTGTTCGAGGGTCTGCTCGGTGTTCATGTGGAGCTGGGCCTGGATGCCATACCCGAAGGCGTCGTCCTGCCGGGCCGGGATCGTCGGCGCGGCCTGGGGGGCTTCCCCGCTCCCCTCCTCCGCCGCCTGCGGCTCGATCAGCAAGGTGGGCGTCGGGTTGTCGACCGGCACGGTGGTCGACTCCGCCGCCGCGCGCGGCTCCTCATTCCGGTTGTTCAGCGCAAACAGGATGCCCAGGAAAGTGCACAGGCCAACCAGCACCACGATCCCGATCCAGGCCAGCGCCAGGATGCGCATCTGTTTTGGGGTAAAGCGGAACCTGCCAGGTTGTTGTGTCATGCCGATGATCTCCTCATGTCGTCAAAATCCGCTGCGCCACACAGGCTGTCAGGCCAGCGTTTAGCTGCCCAGCGCCACACAGGCCGGGCAGGTTCCGTCGGGCCGGACGATTGAGTATCCCGCCTGCGGGTCGGTGTCCCAGGTAGTGAAGCCCACGTTCCAGATGATCACCAATCGCACCCAGCCAAGGCTGCGCGCCAGGCCGACGCCCTCGTCCAGCCAGGCGGCCTGCTCGGCGACGGTGTTGTCGGCGGCCCAGTTAAAATTGGCGGGCAACGCGCCGTAGCCCTCCGGCGTCAGGTAGCCGTACTCGGTCAGGCAGACCGGCAGCGCCCCGCCAAACGCCCCGGAGGCCACCTCCAGCGTGGGCATGAAGTACCAGCTATAGTGGCCGCTGCCGGAGACGTGCCCGGAGCGGGCCGAGGGTGAGGTCGTTCCAGAGTTGTGGTGGACGCCGATGCAATTGGCGTAATTGGCCGCGCCCGCGGCGGCCATCCCGCGTAGATAGGCGTCGTCGTCGCAGCCGCTGGGCGTGCAGCCTCCGAAGAAGCCGGTCGGGGCCAGCGCCCCGGTGATCACCATTGTGCCGGGGCTGGCCGCTTTGATCGCGTTGAAGCCGGGAGCCAGCATGTTGTTGACGTAGCTGGCCGGGTCGATCTGCCCGGCGGGCCACTCGCGGTCGAGGTTCATCTCGTTCCACACCTCGATCGCGTCCGGCCCGGAGGCGGCCACCGCGCCCAGGTGGGAGATGTAGCTGTTGTAGTCGATGCTGGATGGGTAAGGCGGGCCGGGGATGCTGAGCAGCACCTTAAACCCGGCGGCGTGCCCGGCGGCCACAAAAGCACCTGCCGTCCCGGCGTCGACGTAAGGCCATTTGGCCTGGAACTTGACCCAGGTCATGCCCGCCTGGCGCATGAAATCGGCGTGGCCGATCGAGTTGGGCACCTGCCCGCCCAATTCCATCCCGCCGCCATCCGCGCCCGCGCCACCGGCTGGGGCGGGCGGCGCTTCGACGGTCGGGGTTGGCTCGTCGGCGGGCTGCTGATCGCCCGTGTTGGCGGCCACTGCCGGGGGAGCCTGCTCCGGCTCCTCTACCTCGGCCTCGCGCACCTGGATGTCGAGCGAGCCTAACTCGGAGGCCCGCGCGCCGACCAGCTCGGCCACCACCTGATAGTCACCTGCGTCGCCCGTTTCCCAGGTCATCGGCGAGCCCAGCTCGGTGACTTGGTCGTGCACCGTCTGGCCGTCGCCGTCCCCGACGCCACGTCCAGCCGCACCCGCACCGCGTTGGCCGTGACGATCCACACCTGCTCGTCGTCACCCAGGTTAAAGGTGTACGCGCCGGTGGTCAGGTCTGGCCCGACGTTTTCCACGTCGCCGCCCAGGGTGAAGTCCAGCGCGGTGCCGGGGTCGAACGCGTCGCCATCCTCCTCCAGCGCGATCCCGCCCAGGTCGTCGACCGCCTGCTGGTAGCTGATCAATTGCAGACCGTCCCCGGTCTGCTGGGCGCTGAACGACGAGAGCGCCAGGTAAACCTTCAGGCGGCTGATCTCACCCGTCGCCCAGTCGAGCATCTGGCTGGAAGCGCCCTCAGGGGCAAGGTCAGCCGGGTGTGCGCTCGCCGGGATGATCACCGCGTCGGCGGTCTGTCCCAGCGCCCGCCAGTCGTACCCGTGGGTATCATAACCGCCCCCCATTGCCGTCGGCTCGGCCACGGCGACTACCACCAGCTTGCTGTAGGTGTCGAGCGCCGCCGCCACATCACCCACGAAGGCGTTGAAGGCGTCGCTGTCCGCCGGGTCGAGCGGGCCGTAATCCAGCACCACGCCGTTGTACCCATCGCCGACGACGAAGGTCTGAATCTGCTGGACGTGCGCGGCGAGCAGCTCCTCGTTCGAGAGCAGGGCGGAGAGGTTAGTCCCATCGCCCAGCCGCAGCACCGGGGCGATCGCGTAGCCCGCGCCGGTCTGCCAGCCGCCCACCAGCGCCCCGGAAAGCGAGCCATCGCTCCCCACGCTGATCCCGGTCGGGAACACGATGTTCAGCAGGGTGCCGTATTCCACGTCGAAGGACTGCCCGGATTCGAGCGTGGTGGCGATCAGCGGGGCAACGGCTTTGCTCTGGAAGACCGCCACGTTCGGCGGCAGCTCGTCGGTGGTGATGATCTCGCCCCCCGCCTCGATCTGGCTGGGCACGAACACCCACTTCCCGGCGTCCTCGTCCCAGCTATACAGGTCGAGCGTCTCGTAGGGCAGCGAGTCGTTGGGGATCACGATCTCGGTCTGGGTGGTCCCCTCGCCGCGCGAGTCGATCAGGTAGAGCGGGCTTTTGATGTCCAGGAAGGCGGGCATGGCCTTCAGGGCATCCTCGTACCCGCTCGCCTCCCCGTCCAGGAAGGTCTGGCGGGGGATCGAGCCTAACCGCACGCTCAACGTGCCATCGCCCAGCCAGCGGACGCTGATCCCGTCCTCGTGGGAGACGACTGTCTCATCCGCGCTGAACGCCTGAAAACCGCCCCCGCCCAGCCGTGAGAGCAGCCTGAGGGGTGGCAGGAACAGCGCGAAGGCGAGCAGCGCGATCAGCGCCAGCCCGCCCAGGACGGAGCAGCCCAGGACAATCGTGCGCCGGTCGAAGGGAAGCCCAGGCTCGCCGCCCTCCTCCACAGAAGGCGGCCCGCCCAGGTCGGCCCATTCGCCGGTATCCGTCCCGGCCAGGGTGGCCTCCGCGTCGACCGGTCGGCTGACCCTGGTATGTTCGTCCTCAGGCATCTCGTCGTCCGGCTCTACCGGGCGATTGGGCATCGTTTCGTCGTTAGGCATGGTGATTACACCTCGTCGTCGGCCCGCCAAAACGGGCCATTGATCTCACACGGGCGGGTCGCGCCCGCTGCTTCTCGTCGCTTCCTGTGCGTGCAGGCAGGTTCATTCAACCGGCCCCACGTCTATCAGGGCATTACATTACCCAATGTTCCGCATGCGGGGCAACTGCCGTCCGGCCTGACGATGGCGTAACCGGCCATTGGGTCGTCGCCCCAGTACACAAAATCGACGTTCCACACGATCATCAGCCGCACCTGCCCGCTCTCGGCGGAGAGCTGGGCCGTCTCGGCCAGCCAGCGGGCCTGCTGGGCAACCGTCGTGCCGGAAGCCCAGGAAAACCGGTCGGGGACCTGCCCGTAGCCCTCGCCGCTCAGGTAGCCCAGCTCGGTGAAACACACCGGGCGGCCAAACGTCCCGCCGTAAAGGTTCAGCATCCCGCTGAAATACCAGCTATAGTGCCCATAGCCGGGGTCGGCGGGGTGGCCGGTGTCGACGGTGGGCGAGGTCGCCCCGGAGTTGAAGTGCGCGCCCACGCAGTCCATGTAATGCACTGCGCCCGCCTGGGCCATCTGCTGGAGGTAGAGCCAGTCGTCGCAGCCGAATCCGCCTGCCGAGCATCCGCCCTCGGCGAAAAACGCGCCCGTCGGGGCGAGCGCCCCGGAGATCACCATGATGTTGGGGTTGACCTCTTTGATCGCGTTGTAGGCCGGGGCGAGCATCTCCCGCACATAGGCCCCGCCGTCGATCTCGCCGCGCGGCCACTCGTAGTCGATGTTGGCCTCGTTCCAGACCTCAATCGCGTCCGGCCCGTAGTAGGCCACGCCGCGTAGGAAATCGAGGTAGTCGGGCACGTCGATATCGGTCGGGTACTTGACCTGTCCGGGGATGCTAAGCAGCACTTTGAAGCCTGCATCCCGCCCCCGCTGGATCAAATCCCAGGCCACATCCGGGTCCTGGTCGGGTGCCCAGGCCAACTGGAACTTGACCCAGGTCATCCCGGCCTGGTTCATGTAGTCGAGATGGGTGATCACGTGGTTGACCTGCCCGCCCAGCTCGAAGTTGCCCCGCGCCCCCGCCGGGTAGACGGGCGGCATGCCCTCCACGTAGGGCGCGGCCAGCGCGGTCGGCTGGTCGGAGGGGATCGCCGCCGGGCCGCCGACGACTGCCTCCTGCTCCGGCACCCCGCCCACGTTCTCCCCGCCTACGATTACCGCTGCTTCCTGCCCGGCCAGGTTGATCCCTGCCAGGTCGGCGCTGACGATGTACTCGCCCTCCTGCTCCGGCGTCCAGAGCAGCGGCTCGCCCAGCGCTCCCGTCGCCTGGGCGACCGGCGTCCCGCTCGCCTCGCGCACCGACCAGTGCAGGTCGAGCGTCTCCGGCAGCGAGGAGGGCAGGCTCACCCGGAACTCGTTGATCGCGGGCAGCACCCCGCTGCTGCTCCCACCAGAGAGCAAATCGTCGATCACTACCCCGCCCACCCGATGCGCGGCGATCAGGTCGAGCCGCTGGCGCAGCGATGCTCCCGTCGTCAGCCAGATGTGATGCTCACCATCCCCGGCGAACACCCGGTAATGATACGCGCCGCTGCGCTCGTCCTGCTCCAGGTCGAGCGCCTGGCCGGTCAGGCTGAAGGTCAGCGGGTCGCCGGGCGAGGGGCTGAGGGCCGGTTGGCCTGCCTCGTCCAGCACGCGGATCGCGCCCAGCGGGGCCAGCGCGTACTGGTAGGTGATCGGGTTAAGCTGCCCCGCCCATTCGTCCACGCTCATCGTCGAGGTGGCAACGTGCAGCTTCAAGCGGCTGACCTGCCCATCCGCCCAGGCCAGGAACGAGTCGGCCTCGCCACCGGGGTACCACTCGGCGGGCGGTACCGGGACAGGGGCGATCAGCAGGTCGGCGGCTTCGCCCAGCCGCTCCCAATCGAGCGGGCCGGTATCCCAGCCGGAGTCGGTCTGCTCCGGCGCGGGCAGGCGCAGCGCGAGCAGCGCATTCTCTTCGCCGAGAGCCGCCGCCAGGTCGTCGACCAGCCGGTAATAGCCATCTGCGTCTTCGGCATCGATTGCCCCGTAGTCGAGCACCACCCCGCGATAGTTCCCCGTTGCCAGCAGGGCGAGGATCGCCCCCTGGTGGGTGTCCTGGGCTGCCTGGTCTTCCAGCAGCCGGGAGAGCGCCACCGGGTCGGAGAAACGGATCACAGGCAGCGCGGCGACCGTGTCCGGCACAGGGCCTGCCTCCGCCAGCCCCTCCACGTCGAGCGTCCCGTCGGGCTTGCCCTCCACGCCGCTGAGGAACAGCATGTTGAGCGCCGCCGCGCTCGGCGCGTCGAGCCGCTGCCCGGCCTCGCGCGTGCTGCTGACCAGCGGCGCGTAGCCTGCCACTTCGAAGAGCGCCACCGCCCCCTCGACCGGCTCCGCCCAGCGCGCCTCGCTCCCCGCCTCGCTGTAGAGTGGCACGAATATCCAGCGCCCTGCCTCCGCATCCCAGCGGTAGAGGTCGGCGTTTTCCGCCCCCTGAAAGGCCAGCCGCGCCGCGCCGCGCACATGGGCCTGGTAAAGCGGGCTGAGCGGCTTCAGCGAGGGCGGCAGGGCGGCGCGCGCCGCCTCCCACTCTTCATCCTCCCACGCGCCGACCCGCACCCGGACGCGGGCCGCGCCCTCGCCGGTCGCCTCGACCGTCAGGAATTCGTCGACGGTCAGCGTTGGGTTGGCGGCGGTCAGCCGGGTCGAGCCAGCTCGCAGCGCGATGAGCAGCCCAACGGCCAGCACGACCAGGCCCAGCAGCGCCAACCCAACGTGCCACCAGGCCAGCCCAAACGGGAAACGCCGTGCGCGCAGCCAGCTTAGCGCCGTGCGCCAATCGGGCAGCCCGCCGGGAGGATCGGGCGGGGGGAAGGAAGGAGGGAGGCCGTTCGGGTCTTCAAACATGGCTTGATGGTTGCTCGATGTTGGTCATCCACAAATCAAAGACCCCGCCCCACCGCACGTCGAGCGCGAGCGCTCGACCTGTGCGCTCCAACATCAGGCGGAGGGAGGACAGGGTCTATCAGGTCGTCAGGGTTGGACGGCGGCCAGCGCGTCGCAGGCCGGGCAGCCGCCGCCGGGCCGGATCATCGCGTATGCGCCCTGCGGGTCGCTCCCGTACTGGGTGATGTCCACGCTGAAGATGATCATCAGCCGCACCTGCCCGCTTTGCGAGGCCAGCACGGCGGCCTGGGCCAGCCACTCGGCGTGCTCGGCCACCGAGGTGTCTGCCGCCCAGGAGAACGTCGACGGCAGGTCGGGGTAGCCCTCCGGCGAGGCGTAGCCCAGCTCGGTGAAGCACACCGGCTTGCCGAACGTCCCATAATACAGGTTCAACATGCCGTAAAAATAACGCGAATAAAAATCGCCGAAGGCGCGCGGGTCGCCGGAAGTCTGCGAGGGCGGGATGATCCCTTCGTTGTAGTGCGCCCCCACGCAGTCCATGTAACTGCCCGCCCCGGCGTCGGCCATCTGGGCGATGTAGAACCAGTCGTCGCAGCCATTCGTCGCGCAGCCGCCAAACGCCCCGGTGGGCGCGGGCGCGCCGGAGATCACCATCACGCCGGGGTTGGCCGCCTTGATCGCCTGGTAGGCCGGGGCGAGCATGTTCGTGACGTAGGCCGTCCCGTCGATCTGCCCGGCGGGCCACTCGCGGTCGAGGTTCATCTCGTTCCACACCTCGATCGCGTCCGGGCCCAGCGCCGCCACCCCACCCAGGTAGCTCACGTAGGCGTTGTAGTCGATTGAGTCGGGATGCTCGCCGCCGGGGATGCTCAGCAGCACCTTGAAGCCCAGCGAATGCGCCTGCTGGATGCGTCCCCCGACCGATCCGGAGGGGTCGTCTCCCGGCCCCCACTTGTGCTGGAACTTCACCCAGGTCATCCCGGCGTAGTGCATCAGGTCGGGATGCTCCAGGGTGTGCGTCTGCCCACCCAGCTCGAACAGCCCCGCGGCGATCGCGTTCGGCACGGGCACGTCGGTCGGCTCCGGGGTGGGAGTGGGTTCTTCTTCCTCCCCAGGCTCCGGCGTGGCCGTCGGCGTCGGCTCTTCTTCTGGCACCTCCGCGACCGGCGTCACCTCGGCCACCTCGACCGCCAGGCGGCCCAATTCGCTCTCGCCTTCCTCGTCCACCGCCGCCACGATCTCATATGAGCCGGGGTTGGCGACCACCTCCCACAGGAATTGCAGCAGCGAGAGGTCACCCTCTTCCTCTGCAACCGCCCCCGCCTCGCCGATCACCCGCCAGACGAGCGCCAGCGCGGGCGGGCTGTTCAACTGCTGCTGGTTGAGGAACGCGCTTACCCCTTCCTCCACGCCCGCTACCGCGTCGGGGTGGGCGATGCCGCTCACGGCGACCGCCCCCAGGCTATAGAAGCGCGCCCAGGCCAGCTTGCGCTGCAAGCTCTGCGCCGAGGCGAAATACACGTGGTGGAGCGTCCCGCCGTCGTCGTGATAGGTCAGGTAGTTCATGCCCAGCGGCAGGTCGAAGCCCATCGACTCGACCCGCCCGGTCAGCCGCACCGGCAGGTCGCTGCCGGGGGTGAGCGGGATCGCCGGGTCGAAGTAGCCCGGTATCGGCTCGACCTGGCCGAACAGCGCCAGCGCATCCTGCCGGGTGATCGGCGTCGCCGCTCCCTCGGCCACGTCGACGTTCAGTGCGTCCACCACCAGCCCGACCTGCGCCCGGTCAACCTGGCTGACCAGCTCGCCCAGCGCGTCGCGCACCGAGCCGGTGGGCAGATAATCGGCGGGGTTGTCGCCCGGCGCGTACCACAGCATGTCGGCTCCCTCGCCCAGGGCCGCCAGGTTGTAGCCCGCCAGCGAGGGGCCGCGCACCATCACGTCCAGCCGTTTGTCCTGCTCGTGCAGGGTCTCGGCCAGCGCCGCCACGAAGTCTGTGTAACCCTCCCCGTTGTCGAAGTCGAGCGCCAGCCCGTCGTAGTTCGCCGCCAGCGCGACCAGCCCCTCGATCATCGCCGCCTGTTGGCCGGGGTCGGCGTAGGCGGTGAAGCCGCCCGCCCGGTTCTCGACCAGCGGCAGCGCCGTCTCGCTGGAGGATGGGGCAGGCGTGCCGGTGATCTGGCCCGCCGCGTCGATGCTCACCCCTTCCAGGAGCGCCAGCCCATACGAGGAGCCGAGGTCAGGCCCGCCCTGGCTGACAACCACCCCGGCGGTCAGCGAGGACAGCACGGTGTGGGCGGCGATCACGTTCGCCGGGAACGAGTCGACCTGGAAGGTGATCACCTGCCGGGCGGCGTTCTGCTGGCTGGGCAGGAAGACCCATTCGCCCGATCCGTCGTCCCAGCGATACAGGTCGAGCAGGGCCATCGGGTCAGCCCCGTTGGGGATCGCCATGTCGGCCCCCAGCGCCCCCTCGCCCCGCGTCTCGACCACGTAGATCGGGCTGAGAGGCGTCACCTGGGGGGGCAGCGCCGCCAGCGCGGTCTCCCACTCCCGGCCTGCCTCGCCGTTCAGGAACGATTCGCGGGGGACGGTGGTGAGCTTCGCCCGGATTTCTTCGGTGCCGGGGGCCAGATAGACAGTCAGGCCGTCCGGGTGGTAGAGCGATGGGGCGGCGGCGTCAAGCTGCGTGAAGCCCTCACCGGGGCGGATCACCACCAGGAACAGGACGAGGGCGATAACTGCCAGCCCGATCCCGCCCGCCAGCCCGATCCAGACGATGCTCGGCGGGGCAGTTGGCTGTTCTTCATCGAATTCGGTTTCGTTTTCTGGCTGGGTTTCGTTTTCCGACATGGGTATCTATGCCTGAAACAAGAAAGGGTGTTTATTAGGTGACGACCGGCAGGGGGTGGCTGCCCCTCGGCTTTCTTTCATGCGGTCGGCTGCACGCTCTCTCCATGCAACGAAAAGGCGGCCTGGACGTTCTCGCCGCCTGCTGTTTGCTTGGATAGGCTGGTGCGTAATAGCGCCGCATTCTACCCTGCCGGGGGTGAATCTGCAAAAGGCGCTGCCCCTGGGCGGGCAGGCCAGCCATCGGCCCGACCACCGAAGGGCCGGAATCCATCCCTGGGCGGGTTCTGACTGAAAAACCAGAATTATCCCGGATTACGACTTCCTGAGAACTATTGTATGGTTTCCCTTAACCCGCGGATAACAATCTTATTTTATACTAAGTATGGGAGCATAGACAGTAGCTCAGAAGGGAACAAATAACCATCTAGGGAGATAAATTATGGAAGCGTCAGATCGCGGTTTTCCGCGCGTGTATGTCTTGATGCCTTTTGGCGACGAGTTCAACCAGATTTACAGCAACCTGATCCTGCCTGCCCTGGGCAGGTGTGAGGTCGATCGGGCAGGCGACCTCACCGTCCAGCACAACGCGCTCGGCTATATTATCCAATCCGTCGCCGACGCCGACCTGGTAGTTGCCGACCTGACCGGCCTGCATCCCTTCGTGCTGTACGAGCTTGGCATCGCGCACGCGCTGGCTAAGCCTAGCATCCTCCTGACCCAGCACGTCGACGAGCTGCCCTTCGACCTCCGCCCCCGCATGGTGGCCTACTCGACCTACTTCGCCGACGTCGACCACCTGCGCCACACGCTGCATGCCGCCGTCACCGCCCTGGTGGAAGGCACGCTCGTCGAATACAGCAACCCGGTGATGGACTACGTCCCTGCCCTTTTCAACGGCATGGCTTCCTATCCCCAGACGGCCACCCTTGAGCGCCTGTTGAACGTGGTCAGCACCCGCCTGGAGATGGCCCGCATGGCCGAGGCCGAAGCGGCGGAGGTCGTCGTTAAGGATGCCAAGGTCGTCGAGGAGCCGGTCGAGGAAGTGATCGAAGAGGTGTTCGTCGTCGAGGAGCCGGTTGAGGAAGTGATCGACGAGGTGACCGTCGTCGAAGAGCCGCCGGTCGTCGAAGAAGCGCCGATTATCGAAGAAGCGCCGGTTGCTGAAGAGATGGCTGTGGAAGCCGCCGAAGAGTCGCCGGTTGCCGAAGCGGTTGAAGAGGCATATGTCGAAGTAGAAGAGGCCGTTGAAGAAGAAGCGGTCGAAGAGGCGTATGCCGAGGTGGAAGAGGCTGCCGAGGCGGTCGAGGATGGTGTAGTCGAGGAAGCCGCCGAAGAAGAAGCGGTTGAAGAGGCGTATTCCGAAGTGGAAGAGGTCGCCGAAGAGGCGGTCGAAGAAACCCCTGGCGAATCCAGGGAAATGACGCCCGATAAGGTGTTGTTCATGCCATTTGTCCCAGCCGACGCTGCCGGGGATGAGGTCGATGACGAAGAGGCGGTCACCGAAGAGATGGTCGTAGAAGCCGCCGACGAGGTGGAGGCCGAAACGCCCGCCGCGTCCGGGAACGGCTACGGCGAGGCGGTCGAGGCCGAAGCGGAAGTGGAAGCCGAAGCGGGAGCCGAGGCGTACGGGATCACCGCCGCCGGTCTGGACACGGAAGAGGCTGACGAGGAGACCTCGGTCGAAGAAGCTCCTATCGATTCAGAAGCAGACGCAGAGACGGCTGATGGCAGCGCCAGCTATGAAGATGTCGAGGACGCCGAGGCGGAGATGGACGAGGAAGCGGCAGTGGAAGCCGAAACCGCGCCAGAGTCGGAGGTTGAGCCGGACGGCGAGGAGCCTGAAAGCGGCAGGCAGGATACCGACCCCTGGGCCTATTAGCAGCCTGCTGCTTGTCCCCAAAAGGAAGGCACCGCATACCACGGCAGGATGGCGGTCGGACCACTTATGCTCCCACTCTGGAGTCCGGCTTCCTTCCAGCCCGTCTGATCGCTTGATCCGGGTGGGTCGAGGGTGGCGTTTTGTGAGGGAAACGCCACCCTGCTGGCCGCGGTCGGCCTCTTAATGGACGCCCTCAGGCAGCGCCCCGCCCGGATGAGCCAGGAAGAAGAGGCGATGCTGCCCTCAGGCGATTGAGCGCGGCTTTCCTTATTCGTCCGGCGGCAGGTCGATCAGCCACAGCGCCTCGTCCTCCGCGTTCAAAAACACCATGTGATCGCCCTTCGGCGAGACCGCCCACTCCGCCCTTGAGACCAGTAACTATAGCAGCGCCGTGTCGATCAGGGGAAGCGACTCGCACGTCTAGGTGTCGAACTGCCACAACTGGTGGCTGGGCGCGTCCAACTCCAGCGGGATGATCAGCAACCGCGTCGAGTCGCGCCACTGGGCGCTGCCTACCGTCTCCAGCTTGAAGCGCAGCGACCCATCCGACCGCACTACCCACAGCCCATCGCTTTCCGAGAGCTGCCCCTCGCCGAACGCCACCGTGTAGAGCACCCACTCGCCGCCCGGCGCGATGCGCACCGGATAGCTGCGCTGGTTGAGCATCAGGTTCTCCCGGCTGCCGTCCGTCACCGACAGGCTGAACAGCGCCAGGTCGGGGTCAGAC